>CALJBF010000138.1 GCA_938027385.1 uncultured Porphyromonadaceae bacterium
CCGGGGGCGGTTACTTCACCAGCACCTTGGTGGCGGTGTTGCCGCGGCGCACGATATAGAGCCCTGCACCGGGGTTTGCCACCTTGCGGCCGTCGATTGTGAAGTATTCAGCGGGGGCGTCAAAGGCGGCGTCAGCGGCCACATTCTCGATGCCGGCACAGTCCACGTAGTCAGAGAACTCAACCTTCATCACGTCATACCACTCACCCTCCACACCGGGGGCCTCGAAATAATACTGCTCGAAATCGGGCAGGTCAGAAAGCGATACATTTCGGGCCGGTGACTTCGCTATCGAGGGACGGGCGGCGGCTTTCTTCAGCGCGAGGTATTCGTCTTCCCAGTCATCACCCTCATCATCCCATAACTGATAGAACTCGGAGAGGATGTATCCGCCCACATACAAGTCAATGTCGCAGTAGTACATATAGTCTGCCTGCATCCAGCCGTTGACCTCCTCGATACCCTCGTCAGTGAACGCAATATCATAGTTCAGGTCGATAAGGCCGAGGTCGTTGGTGCGGTCTACGTACGCATTTCCCATTACGAATGTCTCCCCACCATACTCAATCGGCTGAATGAGGGTTACGCGGTAGCCGCCGTTGTCGTAGAGGCGTATCTGCTGGTAGACGGGGAAACCTTCGTCTTCGGTGCACATGACGTATGTGTCGTCGGTGGGATAGAGCACATCAATCGGCGCGCTCACCTCCTCGTCATCGGCCTCACGGAAACTTACCAGGCGGTTGCCGTTCTCGCAGGCGTCGTCAAAGCGCGCCAGCTGGAAGTCGCAGGCGTCCCAGCGGCATTCGGTGTACTTGCTGTCGAGCACCCACGCGCTGCCATAGTAATCGTAGTTCGAGAACGACAGCTCAGTCGGCATCCCGTCGGCGCCATATGTGACGTCGAAACGAGTATTGTCGAACCAGCCGTCGTCAAACAGCGTGGCGCGCACCACCGACAGCACCTTGCCATCGGCATCGCGGGTAAAGGTGTTGCGGTAGTTGTTGGCGTTGTGGTCGATGACCCATTCGCCATCGTCGCCGGGGGCGTAGTTCATGTTCGAGGTCACCACCCAGGGCATACGTTCGTCGTATGTCCTGACGAGCTTACTCTCGGGCTCTGCGGTCTCCTCGGTTTCGCCGCGGCTGAAAACCACCTCGGTCTGCAGGCCGCGGTCATCGTAGGTGTATAGGCCGACCTCGACGAAACGCTCGCCGTCAGCCTCCGATACCATTACCTCACGCACAGGTTTCCCCTGGGCATTCCACTGGGTAGTGACATCAGAGTCGTGCATCCATCCACCTTCGTCATCGCCGGCAAATACGGCCATGTGCGTGGGGCGCCACAGAGGCTCTCCCGGCTCGACGGCGCGGTGCATTGCCGCGCGGCTCTGACGCAGACCGGGCACCTGGGTGCGTTCGGTACGGTACTTAACTTTCGCCGGCATTTTCAGCAGCGGGGCCGCCACACACGAGGCGGCCAGGGCAAGAGATGCGGCAACAGTGTAAATCTGTTTCATGCTTATATTGATTGATTAAGTAATTTTTGCAAATATATCAATTTTCCACGAAATTACAACGGCGGCGCACCGAAAAATCGACGCGCCGCCGCAGGTTATTGATATTTCTTAGAGGCCGTCAAGGAAAATCCTGACAAGGCTCGTGACATTTCCTGGCTCAGGGAAGACGCATCTTCATGCGGCAGCCTCCCGCCGTGACCACATAAAATCCGGGGGCAAGATCGTGGAGCGCAACCGTCTCATTATCACCCGTCAGTAAAGTGGAAAGAAGTTTCTGACCCGAGAGTGAATATATTTCGAGAACCTCTCCACCCAGACCGACAGCCAACAGTGTGCGTTCCCTGAGCATGAGGCACCGGGCGGCATCGGCCGTGAGCGATTCCACGGATGTGGAGATGGTCGGGTCTACGAGATTCCACTGTTGCGTGTCGGTGCCGTTGTTGTCATACAGGCGGAGCCACTCGCCGGGGTTGGTCGATGACTTGGGAACCTCCACCACGCGTCCGCTGTGACGCGAGACGAGCTGATAGCTGTCCCCGCGCGAGTAGAGTATGAACTGTTGGTGCGGTGCGCCGGTGTGCGTGTAAAGCTGGATCTCGGCGCCGTTGGCGGTGGCGGCATCCTTGACATCGAGCACCTTGCTGTTGTCGCCGGACGCGGCAATACGGTACACGCCGGCCTCAACCTCCGACAGATACCACACCTGCGATGGATGATCCTCGAAACTGTACTGGATGACATGCGTACCGTCGTCGGTCGAGTTGTTATCTATGTCGAGGTACTGACCGCTGTTGCGGTTGCGCAGATAGAAATGGCCGCCGAGCCCTGGGGCGCCGTTCGGAACCACGCGGAGCGACGCCGCCTTGTCATTCCAGTCGCCACCCACATATGAGGCGTCGGCGGTGATTTCACGGCTCTCGCCCGAGAAGTTGTCGTCGCGGTATAGTATCACCTTGAAACCGGGAGTGACCTTGAGCGACGAGAGAGCCTTCTCATTGAAATTATAGCGGTTCAGGCGCGAAACATCATAGTCTCCCTCGGAAAGTGCCACTGACTTGCCGGCATAATCGGCGTCAAGATATATGGTGGCCACGGCCTCACCCGGGATGCGGTTCTCCCTGATACCCCATTGCTGTGTGGCGCTGCCGTTATTGGTGTAGAGCTTGATCCAGTCGCCGAGGGCGGTTGATGAGCCGGGCATTTCCACGGCTTTGCCGCTGTTGCGGTCGATGAGCTGGCACCAGCCGTCACCCTTGTCATAGACTATGAACTGCTGGCTCGTCATGCCTGAATAATCGGCAAGATTTACCTGCGTACCGTTGTCGCGTGAGCCGGAGAGTACATTCAGCGCGCGATCCTGATTCGAGAACGCGGCAATGCGGTAGACACCATTCCCCAGGTGGGTGAAAGTCCAGGTCTGCGACGGGTGGTCGCCCTCGTCGTTATACTGGATGACCGGAGCATTGTTGTCGGTGGAATTGTCGGCTGTATCGAGGTACAGGCCGCTGTTACGGTTCACGACCTTATAGTTGCCTCCCAGACCGGTCATGCCGTTCGGCTCGACCTTGAACGACGACATCCGGTCGTTGAAACCACCCACATTCGCGTTGTCGGCCGTATATGTGTGGCTCTCGCCCGAAAAGTTGTCGCCGTCGTAGACAGTGACCTTGAAACCGGGGGTAATCTTCAGCGATGTCATGTCGTTGTCCTTGATATTGAAGAGGTTCATGCGCCGGGTGTCGTACTCCCCTTCGCTCACATTGACCGCTTTGCCCTTGTACTGGTCGTCGACATACATGGTGACGGTCAGCGCCCCCTCGGCCCTGTTCTCTTCGAGCGTCCAGATCTGGGCGTCGGTGCCGTTGTTGCTCCAGGTCTTGATCCATTCGCCGTTGGCGTCAGATGAATTGGGCATCTCCACCACGTTGCCCGAATTGCGGTCGACGAACTGATAGCTGCCGCCCCCTTTGTCGAACAGAATGAACTGCTGGTTGCGGTTACCCACATATTCGTAGAGCTGTACCTGAGTCCTCTCGGCGCGGTTACCGTCGAGCACATCCAGGCCGTGGTTCAGATTATTGAGGGCGCAGATTCGGTAGACGCCGGGCTCGACCTCGGTGAAAGCCCAGGTCTGCGTAGGGTCGTTGACCTCGTTTTCATACTGCACCACGGCGGTGTTGTTGTCGGTGCGGTTGTTCTCGAGGTCAAGATATTTGCCTGAATTCTTGTTGCGTATCTTGTAGAAACCGTTGATGCCGGTCTTGCCGTTGGGCAATATCTTTATGGATGAGATATTGTCGTTATAGGTGGCAATGAGCCCCCAGGCGTCAGACGCAAGCTCGGTGACCGAGCCGCCGAAGTTATCGTCGGTATACACCAAGGCTCTGAAACCCGGTGTGACCCTGACCGACGAGATGTCGTCGTTGAGCAGGCCGTAGGCCATCATGTCAGAGAGGCGGTATTCCCCCTCGCCGAGAGCTACACCGCTCCCCTGGTAATTCTGGTCGCGGTAAAATGTAATAACCGGTATCTCGGCTTTCAGATAGTTCGCTGGCCTTTTCACGCCGGCGATAATCTCCATGCCGCGGTTGTAGCCGTCGGCCGATGTTGAGCCGCCAATGCCTGAGCCGTCGGGCGCGAGCACTGACAGCACATAATAGCCGTCGCAATAACCGCCCCAGCCCCAGTTGATGTGGAAACGGCCGTTGCCGTCATAGCCGTCACAGACGAAAGCGTGGGCGCCCGTGGTTGTGGCGCCAGCGTAGGCCACCGGGCCGTTGGTGGTGAGTTCGTTGTAGATCATCTCCTCCCAGGCCTCGTCAGACGGATAGTTCGCGCGGTAGAGCTGACGGCAGTTGATATCGTAGCCGAAGTAATTCCGCAGCGAGTTCACCACCTCGGTGAAACCGGCGCCCGTGCCGTCGAGGCCGTAGCCCGACTTGGCGGCCTGCCCTACATAGCGCATCAGTTTTGCGACCGCCGCAGCCTGTGTGCCATTGTAGTTGTTGCCTGAATACTTGCCGAGCATGTTGTTCCAGTCGAACGTGGTAGAGGGGAGCTCGGGCAGCTGATAGGTCACGTTATTGTAAGAGAACGTTGACGAGGGGATGTTTGTGGTAGCACCCTGCGGCCACTTGTGGTAGTACATCACCTGTGCGGCCGCCGTGCAGACACAGCCTGTGTAGCAGTGGCGGTTGTCGAGTACGGGACAGTCGTTCCAGTAAGGGCCGTCCTGATTCCACTGGCACGAGAGCAGCGGGTCAAGACGTGCGAATCTGGCGCGCCGGGGAGCCGAAGACTGTTTCGCCGGCTGTGAGGTTGCGGTCACAGCGTCATCCAAGCGAGAAATCTCGTAGGCATAGTAGTCGAGCCAGTAGCGCACATTGTCGGGCAGTTTCGCGGGGTCGTATGAGCCCGAATCGGTGTAGCCGAGGATTGCCTGCGTGCGGTCATCGCCCGAGACTATCACATAGCCACGGTCGCCCTGTGAGTTAAACACGTAGTAAGGCGTTGTGTTGTCAGAAACGGTTCCGGGGGCACGGCGGGGCATGGCCTTGAGGGCTATGCCGCGGCTGTCGGCGAACTCTGAGGCAAGGCGGTAGGCCTCAGTGCCCGAGATGTGCTCGGCGACAGCAGTCCCTCCAGCCGCCAGGAAGAAGAGAGGAAACAAATGCCAGGATTTGAGTTTCATTTAGGTAAATTTTAAGGTAAATATAGCGTACGTATGTATATATAAAAAAAAGAAAGTATTTGCACATTTTGTTTCCACGTCAGGCTACCGGGCAATATTGCTATTGTCCGCCTGACAGAAAATCAATAAATGCACAAATACTTACTTGACCGAAAGTCAGTCAGAAAAAATCAGCTCAGGGGAGCATGGTGTAGAGGTCGGTTGTCGACGAGACGGTGATGATCTCGTTGTAGAACCAGCTTACGATACCGAGGCCGACGATGCCGGCAACGCAGAGCCACATGGCCACGCGCTCGCCGCAGGCGCTGCGCATGGTGCCGATCTGAGGCTCTTCGGGAGAGATATACATTGCCTTCACCACGAGCAGGTAATAGTAGAGCGAGATGATGGTGTTGATCAGGGCGATGAGCACCAGAATGTAAATCGCTATCGAACCCTGCGACAGAGCCGAGGTGAAGATGAAGAACTTGCTGAAGAAACCGGCGAACGGGGGGATACCAGCCAGCGAGAACATGGCGAGCATCATGGTGAACGCCAGCCAGGGGTTGGTCTTCGACAGGCCGTTGTAGTCGGTCATGCTCACCTTGCCCGTCTTGTTCTCGATGGCACCGATCACGCCGAAGGCGGCGAGGTTCGAGAAGATGTAGACCAGCACGTAGAACATCAGGGCTGCCATGCCGGCGGGGGCACCGGCCTCGACACCGAGCATGATGTAACCGGCCTGCGAGATAGACGAGAAGGCCAGGAAACGTTTCATGTTCTTCTGACGGATGGCGAAGAGGTTACCCACGGTGATGGTGGCGATGATAAGGGCATAGAGCATCCACTCCCAGATCTCGGCGTACACGGCACCGAAACACTGCACCATCACGACGAGGAACGCGAATGCGGCGGCGCCCTTCGAGATTACCGAGAGGTATGAGGTGACGGGGGTGGGAGCACCCTGGTAGACATCGGCGGTCCAGAGGTGGAACGGAACGAGCGAGAGCTTGAAACCGATGCCGGCGATCACGAATGCCAGAGCGCATACCAGCAGGGCCGAGTGACCCGATACCACGGCTGTGGCGATTTCAGTGAAGTACATCGAACCGGCCAGGGCATATACGAACGACAGACCCATCATGAACACTGCCGACGAGAACACGGCGGTGAGCATATATTTGATGGCTGCCTCGTGGCTCTCATAGCGGTGTTTGTCGAAAGCCACCATGGCGGCCAGCGGCAGAGACGCTGTTTCGAGACCGATGAGGAAAATCAGGAAGTGACGACCCGAAATCATCAGATACATGCCGAAGAGCGTCACCAGCAGAAGTTCGTAGAACTCGCCGCGGCGCGTGGTCTGGGCATCCTGTGCCGACCAGGTGGTAGACTGTATCAGCACCACAAGCACGCCGACATTGAGGATCGACTTGATCATGTCGCACACCGGCGAGGTTACATACATCCCCGCGAAAGCCTCGACATCGCCGGTTACCGGCCAGATGAAACAATAGGCGGTGAACAGCGCAAAGCACGCGGTGGCGAACCACGATATGCCGCCCAGCGTCCGCCTGGGCATAAATGTGTCGTAGAGGAACACGAGCAGGAACACTACCAGGAGCGCTATCTCCTGCCGCATTGCCAGAAACTGAGAGTAATCCATAATGATTGGTGCCTATGCTTTACATGCCGATGGCATGGAAAATTTCAGGGTTAAAGGTGAAGCGGATGAGCCATTCGAAGAACTCGGGGAAACAGCCGATGCCGGCCACGCAGACGATGAGCGTGATGGCCGAGAGGCGCTCCCACCAGGTGGCGTCGGTGAGGCTGAGGTGATGCTCGTCCTGCACGGGGCCGAAGAGCAGTTTGCCGACGACACGCAGGATGTAGACGGCGGTGATCACGATCGAGCAGCAGGCCACGATGGTGAATACGCGGTGGAACATGTCGGTGTGCTCGAACGAACCGACGAAGATGGTCATCTCGGCCACGAAACCGGAGAGGCCGGGCAGACCGAGCGACGCCATACCGGCGATGACGTAGGCCACGCCGAGGAAGGGCATTATCTTCATCAGACCGCCCATCAGGCGGATGTCACGGGTATGTGTGCGGCCGTAGATCATACCGATCAGGGCGAAGAAGAGGGCCGTCATCAGACCGTGCGAGAGCATCTGCATGATTGCGCCGGTGAGGGCGGTGGTGTTGATCATCAGGATGGCGAAGAGCACCATGCCGCAGTGCGATACCGACGAATAGGCGTTGATGTATTTGAGGTCGGTCTGCACACAGGCCGAGAAGGCACCGTAGACAACCGAGATACCGGTCAGGATAAGGAAGATCCATGCCAGGTCGTTGGCGGCCTCGGGCATGAGGTACATGGCCACGCGGAAACAGCCGTAACCGCCGAGTTTCATAAGCACGCCGGCGTGGAGCATAGACACTGCCGTGGGGGCGCAGGCATGACCGTCAGGCGACCATGTGTGGAAGGGGAACATGGCGCCGAGCACGCCGAAACCGACGAAACACATGGGGAAGAGGAAATACTGCCACCCCTTGTCGATATGCGCGTTCTGGGCAATCTCGACTATGTTCCACGACTCGATGCCGGCCTGGTAGTAGATACCGATGAGCGAGAGCATCAGGAAGGCCGAACCACCCATGAGCATCAGGGTCAGTTTCATGGCCGAATACTCCTTGCGGCCGGTGCCCCAGACACCGATGAGCAGGTACATCGGGATGAGGGCCACCTCGTAGAACATGAACATGGTGAAGAGGTCGATCGAGATGAAGAAACCGTAGACACCGGTCGACAGCAGCAGGAGCCACATGAAGAAGTGGCGCGCGTCGTCAATCTTCCACGAGGCGAACGAGCCGGCGAAGACGATGATCGACGACAGCAACAGCATTGCTATCGAGATGCCGTCGACACCGACGGCAAGATTGATGTGCAGAGGGCCGAACCACTCCCACGAACCGGTGAAGAGCATCGGAGCGGTCTCGCCGGCCTGTCGCAGCGCGATATAGTCGACGAGCACCCACACGCTCAGAGCCATCAGCACGGATGAGCCGATGACGGCCACCGTCCTGACACCCTTGACGCCGCGGCACAGCGCGAATCCCCCCAGCATCAGCAGGGGAATGATCACGAAATAAATCAGGATATTTGAAAACAACATTTCTGTCGGAATTTACTATGATTGTCTGTGTTCGATATTTCAGGCTAAAGACAGCGTGACGGATGATGACCGGAGTCTCAGAGCACGCAGATGCAGGTTATGATACCCAGCACGAGAGCGCCGATGAGGTACCACCATACATACATCTGAATCTTGCCTGACTGAAGGCCGCGGATGGCGTATGAAACTTTGTTGGTGACCCAGGCCATGCCGTCCATGGTGCCGTCGACGATATGACGGTCAAACCAGGCGATGGGACGCGAGATGCAACCGAAGATGATCCTGTGGGTGATGAACTGGTAGAGCTCGTCCCAGTAGAATCGGTGGTGGCACCAGTCCCAGAGGGTGGGCAGGGCGTTTTTGAATTTCGCGGGCAGGGGGTTCTCCTTCTTGTACATCACCGTGGCCAGGATGATGGCGGCGACGGCGACGGCAAGGCTGATGCCGGCGACTGACCAGTCAAGGGCGGCGAGGTTGGTGAAGAAGTTCACGTGGTCGAACATCTCATGGCCGTTCCAGGTCACGAGGTTGCCCATGGGCACGAAACCGGCCACGCACGAAACAACGGCCAGGATGACCAGCGGGAGGGTCATTGTCCAGGGCTGGTCATGCGGAGCATGGTGCCCTTCGGGAATCTTGTGCTCTTTCCACCAGAAGATGAGGTAGTAGAGACGGAACATGTAGAACGCCGTCAGACCGGCCACGAGCGACATCCAGATGTACCAGAAGATCGAGTGGCCCATTGTGGCGGTGAGAATCTCGTCTTTCGAGAAGAAACCGGCGAAGGGGATGATGCCCGCGATTGCCAGACAGCCGATCAGGAAGGTGATGTGGGTCACAGGCATGTATTTGCGCAGACCGTGCATGGCGGTGTAGTCGTTCGAGCCGATGGCGTGGATCAGGGCGCCGGCGCAAAGGAAGAGCAGGGCCTTGAACATGGCGTGCGTGAACAGGTGGAACATGCCGGCCATGTAACCCAGACCGTGATGGAATTCCGGACGGGCCACGCCGAGCGAAACCATCATGAAGGCGATCTGCGAGATGGTAGAGAACGCGAGCACACGCTTGATGTCGATCTGCGTGCAGGCGACCATGGCGGCGTAGAAGGCCGTGAGGGCACCCACGACGACGATGATGTCGAGCGCGGTGGTCTCCATCAGATAAAGCGGGAACAGACGGGCTACCAGGTAGACACCGGCCACAACCATAGTGGCGGCGTGGATAAGGGCCGAGACGGGGGTCGGGCCCTCCATGGCGTCGGGGAGCCAGATGTGCAGAGGCATCATCGCCGACTTACCCATACCGCCCATGAAGATGAGCACCAGGGCCCAGGTGAGCACCGAACCGCCCATGAACACCGGTGCGGCCGAGGTGGCGAAGATGTTCCTGATACCCTCTGCGGTTGTCTCGCTGATCTGGTAAACATTATCGGCCACCGGAGCCGAAGTGAGGTCGGTGAAGTTGAATGTGCCGGTGTAAAAACTGAGCACCAGGATACCGATAAGGAAACCGAGGTCGGCGAAACGTGTGACGATGAACGCCTTCTTCGAGGCGGCCACCGCCGAGGGTTTTGTATAGTAGAAACCGATAAGCAGATATGACGAGGCGCCCACAAGCTCCCAGAAGATATACATCTGGAAGATGTTGGTGGCCACGACCAGACCGAGCATCGAGAACGAGAAGAGGCTCAGGAAAGCGTAGAAACGCTGGAAACCTGTCTCCCACACGCCGTGGTGGTCACGCATGTAGCCGTTGCTGTAAAGGTGCACCATGAACGAGATGGTGGTGATGACCACCAGGAGCAGGGCCGAAATCGGGTCGAGCAGGAATCCGAGGCGGATCACGAGCTTGTCGGTGAAGGCCAGCCAGTCATGGTTGAACACGATGTACTGCAGGCGTGTGTGGGTGTCGGCGTCGACAAACGAGGCGTCGCCCGAGAAGAAGTATGTGAAAGCCGTGTAATAAGCCAGCACGGCTGTCACGCCCATGCCGAGTGTGCCGGCGATACCGGCCCAGCGGTGCTGCATCTTATGCCCGGTCAAGCCCAGGAGCAGGAACATACCCAGGGGTATGGCCAATATCAAAAGAGGTATAACAGGTGACATATCTGAGCTTAATTTTTCATTTTGGTTACATCGTCGACATCAATATTCTCCGACACGCGGAACACGTTGATGATGATGGCGATGGCCAGAGCGGTCTCGGCGGCGGCCAGACCGATAGCAAACAGAGTGAAGAACATCCCCTCGAGCTCGCCGGGATAGAGGAAACGGTTGAACACCGTGAAGTTGATGTCGACGGCGTTGAGCATCAGCTCGAGCGAGATGAGGATAGCGATCATGTTGCGGCGTGTGATGAAACCGTAAACGCCGGCGCAAAACATGAAGAGGCTCGGAATAAGGTAATAAAGTATCGTGATATCCATCTTTGCCTGTTCTTTAATGATGTTTGCGGGCGATTACCACGCCACCGATTATACATGCAAGCAACAGCACCGAGATGGCCTCGAACGGGAGCATGTACTGGCCGTGACCGGTGCCCAGAAGGGTCTCGCCGATCAGCGACATCTCCGGGTTCTCGCCGGAGGCCCTGGCTGTGAGAAATTCTGTGCGGCTTACCAGCGAGTAGCCCCCGACAAGGAGCATGGCCACCGCGGCCACCAGGCCGGTGAGGCGTTTTTTCGAGGCAAGTCTGGCACTGTTGTCGCCCGGATGGCTCGTCAGGAGAATTGAGAAGACGAACAGCACCACGATACCGCCCGCGTACACCGCGATCTGCACGGCGCCCAGGAACTCATAGTCGAGCTGGAAATAGTATGCGGCCGTGGCAAACAGGGTGAACAGCAGGTAGGTTGCGGCACGCAGAATCTTGCGTGTCGTGACAGCAAGCACCGAGCATACGATAATCACGGCGGTGATTATCCCATAGACGATGAAACTTCCTACTGATTCCATATAATGATTAGTGTTTTATTATTCTGTGAAAGGTGATATGATCAGTTGCCACCCTCGGCGGCTTTTTTGGCGGCCTCGCGCTCGGCCTTGAGTCTGGCGGCTTTTTCGAGAGCGGCCTTTATCTTGGCCTGTTTCTCGGGGTCGCCGGCAGCGGCGGCAAGCGCCTTGGCGGCCTTGTCATCAGCGGGAGCGGCGGCCGGAGCGGCGGCGGGAGCCTTTGCCTCTGCGGCGGGAGCTGCACCGGCGGCTGCGGCGGCTGCCTTCTTGGCCTCGGCGGCTTTCTTCGCAGCCTCGATCTTGGCGGCCTTCTCGGCTTTCAGACGCTCGATTTCTTCGGGCGTGGGCTGGGGTTCGGGCTTCTCGGGCAGGTAATTGAGCTGTTTCACCAGTTTCTCACGGGTGAAGACAGCCTGCTCGAAATCGTTCGAGAACTCGATGGCGTCGGTCGGACATGTGAGCACGCAGAGCTGGCAGAAGGTGCACGACCCGAGGTCATAGATATATTTGTCGAGTTTCTTTTTCTTCTTGCCGTCCCAGGTGTCGACCATTTTGGTCATCACGTTGATGGTGCCGTTGGGGCAGTTGCGCTCGCAGGTGCCACAGGCGATACAACGGTGGTTGCCCTCGTCGTCATAGATGAATTTCAAGACGGCGCGGAACCGCTGCGAGATATGCATGTCGTCGCGGTTTTCGGGATATCTTTCGGTAATCTTAGGGGTTACGAATTCCTTTCCGGTGACCTCCATGCCCTTTACGAGCGAGGCCACACCTTTGCCTAAGGACGAAAAATAATCTTTTATGCTACCCATTGGTCTGTGTAGGTTTTAAGATGATCGGTTTGAGAGAGCTGTATGGTTGTTAATCTTGTTATTTCACTGTTATCCTTTCACCTGGCCGCCGAGAATGTCGAGCAGCTCGGTGGTGATGGCCGCCTGGCGCAGTTTGTTGAACTCGAGGTTCAGCTGGTCGCGCAATTTCTTGGCGTTGTCGTTGGCCGACTGCATTGCCATGACGCGGGCGGCCTGCTCGCTGGCGCGGTTCTCGGTGAAGATGTCCTGCCCGAGCGCCAGCAGGTACATGGGCAGAATCTTCTCGAAGATCGCCTCGGGCGAAGGCTCGAAGATGTACGGCTTGGCGGTGGCATGTCCGGCGGTACCGGCAAGCGTGTCGGCGCCCACTGGGAGCAGGGTCACAGCCTCAAGGCGCTGGCGGCTCACGCTCTTGAACGACATGTACACGGCCTCGACCAGATCGGCCTCGCCCTTGAGGAACATGTCGCGCAGGCGCCACACGAAGTCGCGCACGGTATCGCCCTCGCTCTTCGAGTCGACACCTGCGGGAATCTCACAGGTAACGCCCGGCAGGCTGAGTTTCTGACATGCCTTGCCGATCTTGCAGCCCACGGGCACGATGGTGATTGCTACACCGTCGCCAAGGCGCGTGCGCAGTTCGTCGAGCTTTACAAGCAGCTGCTTGAACACGTTCACGTTGTATGCGCCGCAGAGGCCGTCGTCAGAGCCCCACACCACCACCACGGCACGGCTCACGGCGCGTTCCTCCATCAGAGGCGACGCGATTGCGGCATCTGAGGCGGCCAGATTGGCCATTATGGTTTCTACCTGGTCACGGAAAGGGCGCAGCTGTTTCAGAGCCAGCTCGGCCTTGTGCATCTTGGCCGAGGAGATCATCTTCATGGCGCCGGTGATCTTCTCTGACGAGGCCACCGAGCCGATGCGTCCCTTCAATTCGCGTAATGTTGCCATCGGTAATCTTTACGGTAAACGTTAATGGTGTGGGGCGCCCCGGCCGGGCCGGGGGCCTTGTTTATGTGATGATGGAGAGATGTGGTCTCTCTTTGAATGGTTTTCGTATCAGGAGAAACGGGCTGCTACCTCGCCGGCGGCGGCACGCAGTTTGGCGGTGCAGTCGTCGGTAAGCTGACCGGCCTTGATCACGTCGAGCACGTCGGCCTGGTGACGGGCATGGAGCAGCTGCAGCAGACCGTCTTCGAAGTCGGCCACCTTCTCGGCGGGCACGTCGGCCAGCAGGCCGTTCACGCCGCAGAAGATAACGGCAACCTCATCTTCAACGGCCCAGGGCTTGTACTGGGGCTGGATGAGCAGACGCTCGTTCTTGCGGCCGCGGTCGATGACACGGGCGGTCACGGGGTCGATATCGCCGCCGAATTTGGTGAACGACTCGAGCTCGCGGAACTGTGCCTGGTCAATCTTGAGCGTACCGGCCACCTTCTTCATCGACTTAATCTGGGCGTTACCGCCGACACGCGACACTGAGATGCCGACGTTGATTGCCGGACGGATACCGCGGTTGAACAGACCTGTCTCAAGGTAGATCTGACCGTCGGTAATCGAGATCACGTTGGTGGGGATGTAAGCCGAAACGTCGCCGGCCTGGGTCTCGATGATGGGGAGTGCCGTCAGCGAGCCGCCACCCTTGACCATGGGCTTGAGCACCTCGGGGAGGTCGTTCATCGAGGCGGCCACCTCCTGGTTGTCGATAATCTTGGCGGCGCGTTCGAGCAGACGCGAGTGCAGGTAGAAGATATCGCCGGGGTAAGCCTCGCGGCCCGAGGGGCGCTTC
>CALJBF010000139.1 GCA_938027385.1 uncultured Porphyromonadaceae bacterium
TAGGACGCAAGATTTTCATTCTTGAAAGAGCAGTTCGATTCTGCTATGGGCTACCCGCAAGACCGGCTGTGCCGGTTTTCATCAATCAAAACCGCCTTGCTCCTCCCGGGTCAGGCGGTTTTTTCCTATAAGGGGTACCGTCAACAAAACCGGAACCCACATTGTTGGAACAGAAAACGCTTTCATTCTTTCACCACGGTGATACAGCACAATATAACAAGAGGGATGCTGACAATCGGCCTGACGGCCGGCGCTTTACTTGCGTCTTTTTCGGCGGAGGCAAAAAAGAAACAGCCCGAGGCACCGGCAACTGCTACGGTAAGGGCCGAAGAACCTGTCATCCACGCCACAAAGGCATACCGCTGGCAGGGCGACACCATATATCAGGGGCCATATAAGGCATTTGCGCCAAACGACTTCGAGATTGTCTCAGACTACCACGCCGCACCGGGCTACCGGTTCCCCATAGAACAGCAGTGGAAAGTCCGCAACGACCTTACCCCCTACCCCGTGCTGACCACCACAAGCACGCTGCAGAACGCCGTGTTCAACATGGCACTCGACGAGATGGTCAATGCCATAGAGCCCGATTCGACACTGCGCACAGGCCGCGAATGGCCCGGCGTGTGGACTCGCGACGTATCATATTCGATAATCCTGGCCATGGCGGCCCTGCAGCCCGAGGCCTCACGCATCTCGCTTGAGAAGAAGATCACTCCCGACGGCCGCATCATACAGGACACCGGTACCGGAGGCGCATGGCCAGTCAGCTCAGACCGCCAGATCTGGACCATCGCCGCCTACGAGCTTTACAAGACAACCGGCGACTATGCCTGGCTCGAGAAGATATATCCCGTGGCAAAGCGCTCGCTCAACGACGACTACAAGGCCATTTACAACAGCGAGACGGGTCTGGTGCGCGGCGAGACATCGTTCATCGACTGGCGCGAGCAGAGCTACCCGCGCTGGATGCAGCCCGCCGACATCTATGCCTCCGAGGCCCTCGGCACATCGGTGGTTCACGCTCAGGCATGGCGCGTGCTGGCCGCCATGGCGCGCCGGCTCGGCTATGACGACGAGGCCGCGATGTACGACCGGCGCGCCAACGAGATTGCCGACGCCGTGAACTCGCACCTGTGGCTCAACGACAAGGGGTACTACGCCATGTACACCTACGGACGCGACAACAGCATCGTGAACCCGCGCGCCGAGACGCTCGGCGAGTCGCTGGCCATCCTCTTCGATGTGGCCTCACCCTCGCGAGCCAAGATCATCACCGAGAAAACCCCGGTGACACCTTTCGGCCCCGCGATATTCTACCCGCAGATCGCCGACCAGCCCTCATACCACAACAACGCCCTGTGGCCTTTCGTGGCCGCATACTGGACCCTGGCCAACGCCAAGGCAGGCAATGCCGACGGCGTTATGGAAGGATTCGGGTCGATATACCGTCCGGCGGCGCTGTTCGCCACCAACAAAGAGAATTTCAACCTCGACAACGGCGACATCACCACCGAGCTCAACTCATCCAACATGCTGTGGTCGCTCTCAGGCAACCTGGCGCTTACAATGCGTCTGCTCTTCGGCATCGAGTATGAGCCCGACGGCATACGTTTCGCACCGTTTATCCCCAAAAACCTGGCCGACAGGCGCACCCTCAACGGGCTGCACTACCGCAACGCCACGCTGAACATAACAGTCGAAGGATATGGAAACCGCATACGCCGTTTCTATCTCAACGGCAAGGTGCACGACCCGTTCATCCCGGGCGACATCACCGGCGACAACACCATCCGCATCGTCATGGACGACAATCCCCTGGCCCCCCTGCGCGTGAACCGTGTCGACAACGCCCGCGCACCGCTCACCCCGGTGGCCTGGTTCAGTACCGACAACGCTGCCTCGGGTGGCTCGGCCGACAATCTGCTCGAATGGAACCCCATAGAATATGCCGCCTATTATGAAGTGGTGCGCGATGGTGCGGTCATAGGCCAGACGCGCGAGACATCGTTCAACGCCTCTGTCCCCGGCGAATATCAGGTCATAGCCTACAACACCGACGGCATAGGCTCGTTCGCGTCCGAACCGCGCTCGAACCGCCCGGTCATCACCGCGCAGTTCCCACGCGAAAAGACCGCACCCGCATCATCAGAGATGCTGAGCCGCCCCACATCGCCCGTGCGCGGTTTCACAGGGACCGGTTTCGCCGAGACCGACCGCTCCACAGAGGCTCCCGAAATCACCATTGACGTGCCGCAGACCGGCGAGTATACCATCGCTTTCCGCTACGCCAACGGCAACGGCCCCATAAACACCGGCAACAGCGCCGCAATCCGCACCCTCACTGTCGACAAGTCACGCGTCGGCACCATCGTCATGCCCCACCGCGGCACCGGCAACTGGGACGACTGGGGCTGGACCAACACCCTGCGCACCCACCTCACCGCCGGGCGCCACACCCTGCGCCTCTCCCTTGAGCCGGAGAACGCCAACATGAACCCCGCCACCAACCACGCCCTCGTCGACGAAGTCCGCCTCCGCCGCCTCCGCCCCTAACCTCCACTCAATACATGTCATGGCTACCCTGCTTGTCTGACTTCTCAGTGATTTCTTAAATCGACCGACATGGGGTGTTTCAAAAAATTCACTATATTTGCCACGAAATACACTCATGTAACATGGATCAGACAGCCCGGCAGTTAAAAGAAAGCACTAAACGATGGATTAAAGGCATACCTTATGAAGTAGCCTTCTGGCGCAGTTATTATGGCAACCGCCGTAGCCGGACTGAACTGTTCAGCTGGTCGCTCTACGACAAAGAATGTGAACTTGACGATTTTGACGCGGCCGCATTCATCGGAACCCTTGGTGATGACCCTGTAATCCTCGATGTCGGTTGCGCGCTCAGTTATGCTTTCGGCAACAGGTTCAACGGAGAACTGAAACCTGTCACATACGTCGACCCATTGGCTCCGTTCTACAACCGTATCCTTGACCGGTACCATATTGACCGGCCACGCATACGTTTCGGTATGGTCGAGAACCTTTCTTCGAATTTTGAGGAAAATACCGTTGACTTCATACATATCCGTAATGCGCTTGACCATTGCGCCGACCCGCTGGAAGGTATACTCCAGGCCCTTTGTTGTCTGAAAACCGGAGGCATCCTATACCTCAACCATTTCCGCAACGAGGCTGTAAATGAAGGATACCGCGGTTTCCACCAATTCAATGTCGACGAACATGACGGGCACACTATCCTGTGGAACCGCGACACCCGGGTAGATGTGACAGAAACAATAGCCCCATTCGCAAAAGCAACGACTACGGTTGCCGCCAATGGCCGCATCGTCTCGGTAATAACAAAGACTGCACCTGTGCCCAAAGATGCAGCCGACCCTCGACAGACAGGCTTGCGAACCGCCAACATGCTCATGACAGCAGCTGAGCTGTTCCATTCACCGCGGTTTGCATTCGGTTACCAAATGTCGGTACTGTTCACCACAATCACTCACCGCACAGTGCGACTGCTCCCCCACTCTCTCGTCAACCGCCTCAAGAAACTTCTAAGCCACAACTAATGATAAAGCGGTAAAACAAAGAAGGGAACAAACGGCCACCCACATTCTACATAAGCCCCATGTTTCCAATCTTTTATCTGTATAAGCTTTTTCTGTTGAGTTATCGGCCGAACTCGGCCGATAACAGGAACCTTGGCTACATGTGGTGGGAGAGGTGAGGCAAAAGATGGGGCAATAGATATTGGCGATGTAAGGGGCGGAATGGGGCATGAAAAAGGCGCGATGTCGGGGACATCGCGCCAGAGGGAGCGGTAGACGAGGCTCGAACTCGCGACCCTCAGC
>CALJBF010000140.1 GCA_938027385.1 uncultured Porphyromonadaceae bacterium
AACGGCATCTCCATTCGCCGGGGCAACGCGGCAAACTCCGCCGCCGAACGCTCGAGCAACCCTTCTATCTCGGCATCGCCGGCAAGCGCGGCATTGGCACGGGTCTTCTTGCAGACATCGGCGAACTTGTCGTCGACCACCTTGCGGTCGACTGTGCCCATCGGCGACTCGGCAATCTCGCGTTCAAGGAACATCTCAAGGCCGCTGACCAGATACTGTATCTGCTCGAAACCGGCCTGCTCGAAATACTCCACGAAATTGCGTGAATACACATAGTCCATCTCGATACAGCAGTCGCTCTCGGTCTGGCGAATATCGATAATCCGCGGCACACGTATGTGCTGATATTCCTCGAGGGCGGCCTGCTGCTGTTTCAGAGCCTGCCGCACAAGACGGGGCACATACGAGGGCGATGACGTGGTCTTCAGCACCACCAGTTCGTTGCCACGCCGCTCGATTGCGATGTCACAGCCTGAATGACCCTTGACTTCAATTTCCATTGCCGTAAAAACAGATTGGTTATATGTCGGTATAAAATTCCCGGGTGACTGGAATATATTGTATGCCGGCGCTCCTGGCGGCGGCGAAACCCACGGCCGAGTCCTCGAACACCAGTGCCTCATCCGCACTGACACCGAAACGCTCAAGTACCGTAAGGTATATTTCGGGGTCAGGTTTACCCTTATGCACGCTTTCGCCGGCCAGAACCAGGTCAAAATCATCAGCGGCACCGATATGCCCCAGGGCGTTACGCAGATTCACGCCGCGGGCAGTGGATGCAATAGCCGTCTTGCCCCCCGCGCGGTGGAAAGCCCTCAGCATCTCAAGCAAAGGACGGTTCACCACCAGATAGCTGAAATACGAGGGATAGCACTCACCCTTTATCTTGCGAATTTCGGCACGCACGGCATCGTCGTCCACGCCCATGGCATCCATAAATCTGTCGAACCTGAAACCGAAACACTCGCGGTAACGTTCGCGCGTAAGTCCGCGCCCGACAGCATCGAATGCCTCGGCATAAGCCCGGTAGTTGGCCTCGAACGTGTCGACCAGCGTTCCGTCAAAATCCGTTATCAACAGCTTTACTGCCATTGTGCAAGTTCCTCGGGAGTACCGTAGGAGCGGTACATTTCCATCGGCGCGAGCCAGACAGGCGCGCCATCCTTCAGCAGATAGTTATATAGCAACGACACGTAAAATTCAGGCTTTGTCATCACCGGCTCGTCGAGCAACCGGTGCGCTACCTTCTTGAATTCAAGGCCCGATGCAAAGAAATATGCGCCGCATAGTGCATGTGTCGAGATGACTTCTTTCTCGGCCGTACGCAGAACACGCCCTTGAGAATCCGTCTCGGCATAACTGTAACGCGGCAGGTCCGACTCGAACGAAACCAAAGCCCCACCGGTGGCCTTGTCACCGGTAGATGCAAGCGCCTCGGTAATCAGACGGCGGTAACCGGCACTGTCAAACTCAAGATCGCAATCCATCACCACCACCGCGTCGTCATCGGCAATACCGGCCTCAGCGACAAGACATGTCTCAACCGCACCACGAGTAGTTTTTTCAACGGAATAGATCATGGCGTCAGGAAGAATCGCACGTATCGAGCGGTCAATGCCATATTTGTCTATATGCTCTTGCCGCACAATGAATGAATATTTCATCGGAGCGCCATCGACCTTTACCGACTCGATTGCCCTGACGAACAACGGTTTCCCTTTAAGCTCTATCAGCGGCTTGGGGGTCGTCCATCCCGCGTCGCGGAATCGGCTCCCCTCGCCTGCCATCGGCATTATTATATGTAGTGTGCGCATAGATATTAAAATCCATGAGATTAAATCCCGATATGTGCTATAATCTGAGATAGATATTGGGAATCAGTTGATTCTGCAACAGTTTTTCCCCCTACAGCCTCATTAACATACTTCCCATTGACGGCCACCTTTGACTGTGCCCCCATCAGCATCCAAGAATACTCGATATCCAGATGTCCCAGATCAATTGCTTGAATGTGGTTTTGTGCCAAATCGTATGCCAAAACTGTAGCGGTCATACCTAATGCACACAATACAAGTGGCGATTTTTTCAGCTGTTGCTCTTTTGTCTTAATAATCTCCGTACTGCGTTTAAATATGTCACCATACATTGACCACGCATTAACAGATGGACAAACAATTCGGCTGATAGATTTCGCCTTAATAAACAAATCATTTCCGACACCCAAACGCACCTTATCTCCTTCGATTATTATTATGTCTCGATTCTCCCAGATCTTTTTAACGGCATTAATAAACTCTTTGCATCCCGTTTTATCACGATGCGACAGATAGAATCTGGTAAAATTGGTGTCAAGATAAACACAGCTCGACGATAGCAATTTTTTTAATATAGGAAAATTAGTGACCGTATATCTCTCCCAAAAAGTTGCTGCCGGTCTTAATAGATAAGAAGTACCCGTTCCAAACATACAGCCCGGTAAGCCAATCATATGGTTGCAATCGCTGGAATCTGTTTGTTGTAGGATCTCCGTCAATCGCGAACCCAAGGAATCATCATATTTCTGGAATCCCGAGATTCGTGATTTACCGTCTTTAAAATTCAATACCATATCCAATTCACCATCGCCATAGCGGCTCACGGAACATTGTTTTTTAATTATGTAGTCTACTGTTTGTCGTGCGTCAAGAATCCGGAATCTATTTCGCTTACGCTTACCAACTCGAAATTTAATTTTATAAAAAATTTTTAAAGTTTCACCCCCCCCTAAAACTTTACCTACGTTTTTTAACGTTTTAATCACTTTAGACATAATATTATTATTTCGATCACCAATAACCTGTTTGACTGATTCCTCCATTGTCATTCCGTTAT
>CALJBF010000141.1 GCA_938027385.1 uncultured Porphyromonadaceae bacterium
GCCGAAATGGCAGCCTGCTTCGAGGAGTTGGTCAAATGTAGGAGTTGACATTTTCTTGATGTGTAGTTTACGTTCTTTCTTATTACAACCCCGGGGTAGGGAACGTCGGTCCATCCGCGGGATTTAGATACTAAACCCGGAGTAGAGAGGTGTAGGGTGACGCAGTCAGGAAAACGATTAACGTTTCGAGAACTGGAAGCGTTTGCGTGCTTTGGGACGGCCCGGTTTCTTGCGCTCCACGACGCGGGGGTCGCGGGTCATGAAACCTTCGGCGCGGAGGGTCTTCTTGTCGTCGGGGTTCACCTTCACGAGAGCGCGGGCGATGGCGAGACGGAGAGCCTCGGCCTGGCCTTTGTAACCGCCGCCGTCGATGTTGACCTTGATGTCGTATTTCTCGGCGCAGTCAAGTGTCTTCAGGGGCTGGAGCACGATGTACTGCAGGATTGACGAGGGGAAGTATTTGTCGAGGGCGCGGGCATTGTGATGGCAGGTGATGGTGATCACGCCGCTGCCTTCTTTCATAATCACGCGGGCTACGGCTGCTTTACGGCGGCCTACTGCATTAACTGTTTCCATGATTTGTAAGATGTGGAACTGGCGTTATTACTTGATTGTGTTGATGTCGAGCACTTTGATGTTCTGGCCCTGGAAGGGATGCTCGGCGCCGTTGAATACGTGCAGGTTCTTGATGAGCTTGCGGCCCAGACGGTTCTTGGGGAGCATGCCTTTCATTACGCGCATGTACAGGGGGTGCATACCGGCCTTGAGGTGCTTGTTGTACGATTTCTTCATCAGGACCTCGGGGGTGAGCTCGCGCTGACCGCCGGGATAGCCGGTGTAGTTGTAGTAGATGCGGTCGGTCATCTTGTTGCCGGTGAGAACGCACTTGTCGGCGTTGATGATGATCACATTGTCACCACATTCCACAAAGGGAGAGTAGCTGGGCTTGTTTTTGCCGCGGAGGATTTTGGCAACTTTCGAGCACAGGCGGCCGAGCACCTGATCGGTGGCGTCGATGAGGACCCACTCTTTCTCGATGCTCTGGGCGTTGGGTGTAAGAGTCTTGTAGCTTAAAGTATCCACTTTAAATAATTGATTAATAAAACATTACTATGACCTAAGACCACACAGTGCCCGGCCAAAGGCACCGCGGGGCGTCAGGCCGGTGATCTGATTGGATAGTAATCGGACTGCAAAGGTACGAACTTTCAGCCGATTATGCAAACAAAAGTTGCCGCCCGACTGAACTTTTCAACTTTTCAGCCGGGCGGCAATTTCACGCGGGTGTCAGAGCACTACCTTGGCGGTGGCATCGCCGGCCCTGACGATGAATACGCCGTGAGAGCCCACGCTGACAGGAGCGGCGGCGGTTCCGGCTGCAACTTTTGCACCGGCGGCATTGAACACCTCCACAGGGGTGGCGGCATCGGCGCCGGTCACGGCAACCTGTCCTTCGGCGGCAGAAATCACCGGCTGCGCGGCATCGGCGCCGACTTCGGCGATAGCGTCAAAGCTCTGGCCGATCACGTGCACTTTCGGGCATGGCGAGATGAAACGCATGGTGGTACGCTGGCGGTAGTCGTCATAGTCGTTACGCACCGTGCGCACTATATAACCGTAAACCTGATCATCAGGGGTATCGGCCGATGTATCAATGGTGAATGAATTAACACCCGGCTGAGCCTCAACGACATTAACAGCGGCAGGGTATCCCACCACATCACCGGCGCCGAGCTGGGTCTCTACCTTGAACCGGTTGATCCACAGCGCCGAGTAGCCCGAGCCGTAGAAACTTATGCGCGAGCGGTCTACGAATATCTGCGGCACACACTCCTCCTGGTAAGCAACGAAACCGGTAGTGCTGAGGCCGGTATAGTGGTGGTCGTGCCCCTCGACGGGCTTGTAGTCGTAGTTGGCTTCGTTCCACCACTCATCACTCCACGTATAGAGCGCGAAACCGCCGGTTACAGACTCAGCCTCGGCCGCAAGCTCGCACGACACGAAGAATCTGCGGTTCTCCTCGGCCACCTGCGAAAGGTCGTAATCAGGCGACAGCATGTAGGCGCCCCCGAAGATATCGCTGTTGTCAGAGCCGGGGAACTGGCTGAAGGTGTCGATACCCATGGCCTTGTCCATATACAGCGGTGTCTTCACATACCACCCGGGGCACTCTGGCAGATAGTCCCACACGGCGCCGCGTTCCTCGTGGCGGTTGATCGTACCGGTCGACTCGATGTAGCCGAAATCACTCTCGGCAAGTACGAACCGTTCGTCAGCCTGCGCCTTGTGTTTCTTATACACCACTACATGATAGTGGGTGATTTTCTCGTCGGTGTCGGTCTTCCAGGTGAAGGTGACCTTGCCGTTTTCCTCCGTTTCGGAGAGCATCTCGGGAGCGGGGAGCATGAACACAGCCTT
>CALJBF010000142.1 GCA_938027385.1 uncultured Porphyromonadaceae bacterium
TATGTTTATCTCTTCGGATGCGGCGTTGCTTACCTTCTTACGGCTCAGGTCGGTAGCGGCAGCGATTTTTTTGCATTGCGTGCCGGTGGCCTCGGGCGTCAGTGCCGGTCGGGTGAGTATGTCGGCGAACACAGGTATGGTTTCCTGCGCGCGTGAGTTGAGTCCGTAGAGCGTTGAGACACAATTGTGGCGCCCGGCGTTGAAACTGGTCCAGGCACCGTTGTATTCGAGTGTCTCGGCAATTGCGGCTCCCGACATGCTCTGCGTGCCCTCGCTGAGTGTGCCGGTGAGGACGGGGTACAGTTCGGGGCGGTCGATGTCGAGTTTTCCCCCGCCATGTATCACGGTGATGCGGCTCACGGGCTGGCTCCCGGCATCAAGTATGGCCAACCGCACACCGTTTGGCAGTGTGTGGCGGCTGAGCGGCGGAAGTTTCATGCCTGACAGCTCGGTCACTCTCGGGGGCGTGGTGCGGTCGGGTGCAGTCATGATTCCGTAGGGTTCTCAAGCATCCTGATGGCGGCCTCAAGGTCGGCCGGGGTGTCTATCCCCACGGTGGCGTAGTCGCTTTCTGCCGTCATTATGGTGTATCCGTTCTGCAGCCACCGCATCTGTTCGAGGCTTTCGGCGATTTCAAGCGGTGCGGGGGCGAGCCGGGCAATCTCTTGCAGGATGTGGCCGCGGTAGGCGTATATGCCGATATGTGTGAGGTAGCGGTGCCGTGCTGGCCACTCCTCAGGGTCGACGCCGCGCAGATAGGGGATGACTGAACGGCTGAATGTCATGGCGCGTCCACGCAGGTCGGTCTCGACTTTCGGTGTGTTCGGATTGGCGAGTTCGGCGTATGGGCGCCCGGGCGCGAATGGCCTTACGAGCGTGGCGATGTCGGAGTCGGGATTGTCGAAACATACCATGAGCTGGCGTATCTGTTCGGGGTGGATCAGCGGTTCGTCGCCCTGCACGTTGACTATTACGGTGTTGTCGGTGTCGGCTTTCCTTTCGGCCACCAGTTTCTCAAAGGCCTCAAGGCACCGGTCGGTGCCGCTACGGTGGTCGGTGCGGGTCATTATAGCCTTTCCGCCGAACTGTGTCACTGCATCATATATGCGGGTGTCGTCGGTAGCGACATATACGTCGCTGACGGCCTCGCTCACGCGGCGGCACACACGTTCAATCACTGTCATGCCTGCCAGGTCGGCGAGCGGCTTGCCGGGGAAACGGCTCGACGCCCATCGGGCCGGTATTATCGCTATGAATCTCAGGTTGTTCTCCATGTGGATCATTCTACGGCAAAGCCGGCGGCGCCGGCGCCGAGCAATATTTTCTCTTCTTCGGGACTGAAACTGCCGCGGGCTACGATGTGGTGCCGGTGGCCGTTGCCGTTCACGGCCTCTACGATTCCGGTGAACCGGTCGAGTGTGGCGGTGTCGCCGCTGACGGGCACGGTAAGGTAGTCGATGTCAAGCGGTTTAAGGGCCAGTGCCTCGTCGGGGGTCAGGCAGTCGGCACCGATTATGGCGTGGGCGCCGAGCTGTTCGCGTGCGGCGCGCACGATGTCGGGATTGGCGGTCGACAGGTGCAGACCGGTAATCTTCAGCTCGTCGACAAGCGCCGGACGGTCTGCGAGAGTCATAATTATCTCAAACTCTGATGATTCCGCAGCTGTGTCGTCGGGGCGTGCGCTGTCGTTGCTGTTGGCGCGGCATTCGTCGGCCACGGCCGTGGCTATGGCGCGGGCGGTGTCGTCATCGGTGTCTGCGGGGATGACGGTCTGTATCCAGCGGTAGCCGTCGGCTATCGCCTTGCGTGCCTGTGCGGCGCCCTCGGCCGGGTCGGCTGATGTTTTGAGTATATACTGTTTCATCGGTAAATGATGTGCGCAATTAGCCACAAAGTTAATTATTTTTTTGCGAAAGTAAGCTTCTTCAAGCGAAATTTCAACCTGTTTTGCGTCCGGCGGGTTTATTATCGCACGGAATTGACCGATTCCATGAAAAATTTATGCGGTCTTGCCCCGGTTGCCGCTTGCAAATTGTAGTCTGAAACAGATTTTTGTGGTCAAAAATTGTTTAGATGTGAAATTTTTGAGTAACTTTGCACCCTAAATCAGAGAATATCGAAAAAATATGAAGATTGATTCTGTAAATCTTGATGCGATTTTCGAGACGAGCTGGGAAGTTTGTAACAAAATAGGTGGAATATACACCGTTTTGTCATCAAAAGCCCTCACATTGCAAAATCTTTATAAAGACAAGACCATTTTTATCGGTCCTGATGTGTGGGATGAAGAGAATCCCTGTCCCTATTTCAGCGAAGTGCCTTCTCTGCTTATGCCCTGGAAGAAGAAAGCCAACCTTCCCTACGGCATATCGGTACGCACAGGTCGCTGGAACATACCCGGCAAGCCCATTGTGGTACTGGTGAAGTTCCAGGGCGTATATGAAATAAAAGACTATTTCTATGGAGAGATGTGGCAGCGCTATGGTGTTGACTCGCTCCATGGATATGGCGACTATGACGAGGGATGCTGTTTCGCTCTGGCGGCCGCCATCGTCATCGAAAGCATCTGCAATTTCAAGCGTTTCAGACACAAGAACGTAATCGCTCATTTCGATGAATGGACAACCGGCATGGGGTTGCTTTACACCGCCTGGAAACTGCCGACGGTAGCCACCATTTTCACAACCCACGCCACATCGATAGGCCGCTCGATCTGTGGCAACGGCAAACCGCTCTATGATTATCTGCCCGGATATAACGGCGACCAGATGGCGCGCGAGCTTAACATGGAGTCGAAACACTCGCTTGAGAAAGCTGCCGCCCATAACGCCGACTGTTTCACCACCGTGTCGGATGTCACCGCCGCCGAGTGCGAGCAGTTGCTTGACATACGTCCGCAGGTGGTCACCCCCAACGGTTTCCAGCCTGAGTTTGTTCCCGTAAAGGGGAAGGCGAAAAAAGCCCGTTCGGTATCCCGCGAGGCGATGCTCAACGTCGGCTCGAAGATGTCGGGCCAGCCGCTTGGCGACAACACGTTCATAATCGCCACCTCGGGTCGTTGCGAATATCGCAACAAGGGAATCGACGTGTTCCTCGACGCGGCGAAAAAACTCGAGCAGGCCGATGTGAAAGCCAACCTGCTCCTATATATATTGGTGCCGGCATGGACCGGCGCGCCCAAGCAGGAACTCAAAGATGCACTGGCTGCCGACAAATATGTGCCCGTGCCCGATCCGGCATCGACACATACGGTGCAGAATCCCGGCGGGGAAGATGCCATTCTGGGGCGCATGCACCAGCTCGGTCTGGGCGCAAACAGCGGCTCGAAGGTACAGGTGATTTATGTGCCCTGCTATCTCAACGGTGACGACGGAATTTTCAACCTCACATATTACGACATGCTGGCCGGTTTTGACGCCACAGCCTTCCCCTCGTACTACGAGCCCTGGGGATATACCCCACTTGAGTCTGTGGCATTTGGCGTGCCTACGGTCACTACATCGCTCTCGGGTTTCGGCCAGTGGGTGCGTTCGGTAAACCGCGACAGTTTCGACACCGGCGGCGTGGAGGTGATAGAGCGCAACGACTCGAATTACGGCGAGGTTGTCGACCGTCTGGCACAGGCGATGCTTGACCTCGTGTCGGCATCGGAAGACCGCCGCGCGGCCATATCGAAAGCCGCTCACGAGACCGCGTCGAAGGCCGAGTGGGACTATTTCGTGACCTACTACATTGACGCTTTCCGGGTTGCTCTCGACAACGCCGAGAAACGCTCTTCAAATCTGAAATAATAATAAAAAAGCAATATCTTACTCACAATACAAGAAATGAAACTTCAAGTCAGCAACAGTAATGCCGCCGTATGGCGCGACATTACGGTCAAATCAGACCTTCCCTCGAAGCTCAAACCCCTCGAGGAACTCGCCAAGAACCTCTGGTGGGTATGGAACTCTGAGGCAAAAGCCCTGTTCCGCGACCTTAACCCCGACCTCTGGCGCAATACAGGTGAGAATCCCGTGATGGTGCTCCAGCAGCTCTCTTCAGAGCGTCTGGCCGAGGTCATCGCCGACAAGGCCATGATGGCCCGCATCGACAAGGTCTATGGCAAATTCAAGGAATACATGGCAAAGCCGATGCGCTCAGACATCCCCTCGGTGGCTTACTTCTCGATGGAGTACGGTCTGTGCAACGCCCTGAAGATCTATTCGGGCGGTCTCGGTGTTCTTGCCGGTGACTATATCAAGGAGGCATCCGATTCGTGCGTGCCCATGACCGCCGTAGGTTTCCTTTACCGTTACGGCTACTTCACGCAGTCTCTGTCGGTCGACGGCCAGCAGATCGCCAACTACGAGGCTCAGAACTTCAACCAGCTCCCCATCGAGCAGGTGATGGAGGATAACGGCCGTCCGATGATTCTCGAGGTTCCTTACCCCGGCCGCACCATCTACAGCCATGTATGGCGCGTGAACGTGGGCCGCATGAACCTCTACCTGATGGATACCGACTTCGAGATGAACTCTGAGTTCGACCGTCCCATCACCCACCAGCTCTATGGCGGCGACTGGGAGAACCGTATCAAGCAGGAGTATCTGCTCGGTATCGGCGGTGTGCTCATGCTCAAGAAACTCGGCATCAAGTCTGAGCTCTTCCACTGCAACGAGGGTCACGCCGCCCTGCTCAACCTGCAGCGTCTGGTTGACTACGTGCAGGAGAAACACCTCGACTTCCAGGTGGCTCTCGAGCTTGTGCGCGCATCGAGCCTCTACACCGTGCATACCCCCGTGCCCGCAGGTCACGACTACTTCGACGAAGGTCTGTTCGGCAAATACATGGGCGAGTATCCCGCAAAACTCGGCATCTCGTGGAACGATCTGATGAACATGGGCCGCGAGAACCCCAACACCAACGAGCGTTTCTCGATGAGCGTGTTCGCCCTCAACACCTGCCAGGAGGCAAACGGCGTTAGCTGGCTCCACGGCGAGGTGTCGAAGAAGATGTTCGCCGGTATCTGGAAAGGCTATGACTGGGCCGAGAGCCATGTAGGCTACGTGACCAATGGCGTGCACATGCCCACCTGGGCTGCATCAGAGTGGAAAGAGTTCTACAACGAGAAACTCGGCCATGCCGTGTTCGAGCATGCCGACGATCCCAAGTGCTGGGCTCCCATCCTGAAATGCACCGACCAGGAGATCTGGAACATGCGCATGACGATGAAGAACAAGTTCATCAACTTCGTGAAGCGTGACTTCAAGGAGAAATGGCTCGCAAACCAGGGTGATCCCTCGGCCGTGATGAGCATCGTCGACAAGATCAACCCCAACGCCCTGATCATCGGTTTCGCCCGCCGTTTCGCCACCTACAAACGCGCACACCTGCTGTTCACTGACCTTGACCGTCTCTCGAAGATTGTCAACAACGAGCAGTTCCCCGTGCAGTTCGTGTTCTCGGGCAAGGCTCACCCCGCCGACGGCGCAGGCCAGGGCCTGATCAAGCGCATCATGGAGATTTCGCGCATGCCGCAGTTCCTGGGCAAGATCATCTTCCTCGAAGACTACAACATGATCGTGGCCAAGCGTCTTGTGACCGGTGTCGACATCTGGCTGAACACCCCGACCCGTCCCCTTGAGGCATCGGGTACATCGGGCGAGAAGGCCGAGATGAACGGCGTGCTCAACTTCTCGGTGCTCGACGGCTGGTGGTACGAAGGTTACCGTTTCGACGAGAAAGCCGGCTGGGCTCTTACCGACAAGCGCACCTACACCGACCAGGCTCAGCAGGACAAGCTCGACGCCGCAACCATCTACTCGATGCTCGAGAACGAGATCGTGCCTCTCTACTACGCCAAGAACTCGCAGGGCTATTCGCCCGAGTGGGTGCAGTATATCAAGCGCTCGATCGCAAACAACGCTCCGCACTTCA
>CALJBF010000143.1 GCA_938027385.1 uncultured Porphyromonadaceae bacterium
CGACACCTACACTGCACCTGCTCTATGCCGACGGCACTGACTCTTACACCCAGCGCCTGTACGACCTCCCCCTCGACAAGTTCCATGGCGGCGACGGCACACCCGAGAATCCGTATCTCATCACCACCATCGCAGATCTCCAGCAGATGAAGAGCGCCCTCACGGCATCGTATAAGCTTGCCGCCGACATTGACGGCGCCGGGTTCTCTTTCAGACCGGTAGAGGGTTTCTCGGGCACGCTTGACGGCGACGGCCACACTGTGGCCAACTTCACCACCGGGCAGGCCCAGTACCAGGCCATGCTCGGAACCGCGTCGATGGGCGCCGTTGTAAAAGACATCATCTTCACCGACCCCGTACTTGACCTTGCAAGCGGCTCGGCCGCCGCCGTGGTGGTGGCCAACGGCATGGGCATCACAGTCGACAACATCCACATCTACGGTCTGAAATCCTCAGGCGAGGAATTTGACGGCACATTCGGCTCTGTAGGCGGCATCCTCACCAACAGTTCGGCAGTCACCGGCTGTTTCGTGGCCGGTGCCGACATCAACCTCCCCGAGGCCTCAGCCGGCGGTATCGCCGGTGACCTGCGCACATCATCATCGGTGAAAACCTCAGCCTTCTCAGGCATCCTCACCGCCAACTCATCAGTGGGCGGCATCGTCGGAACCGGCGGCACTGACTTCACCGTCGAAGACTGCCATGCCGACGCCGACATCACCGCCAACCACACCGTAGGCGGCATCGTGGGTGAGGCCGCACGCGGTCTCGTGAACCGCAACATCGCCGAGGGTTCTGTGAAAGGCATCGCACCCCAGTGGGGCCGCGTTTATGTGGGCGGCATCGCCGGCTCGCTGGCATCGCTTACCCCCTCTGACTGGGACGACCAGGGGAATCCCATTTATCCCGAGAACACCCCGAAGGTTATCACCAACAACATCGTGGCTCTGACAGCGATTGAGGCTGCGGATCCCGGCACGGAAGCTTACTATCCCGGCCAGCTCGACACCGCACACCGCATCGTGGGCCGCACATCGGCCAATGACGAGCCTATGCCCATCGGCTATGACGATGACTGGGAACCCATCTACTCTGACGAGCCTGTCGCCCCGGACGCAGGTCTGGAGAACAACTACGTGCTTGGCGACCTGGCCCTGATCCAGGCCACCATCGCCGACGACCATACCACCACCGAGGGCAAGACCCTGGCCGACGGCGAGTTCGGCCGCGAGTTCCTGGAAGGTCTCGGCTATGCCTACGGCACAAGCGCCGACGCTCCCTGGAGCGAACTGGCCGTGAACGTTCCCTACCTGCACTTCGAGCAGAAGATCTTCCTGCCGCAGACCGAGTTCTCGGTTACCGAAGGTGAATCGTTCACAGTGAACGTTCACATCCTCACCCGCGGCGAGATGGATCCCGAAACCCTCATGAGCGACTTCATCTGCGACTACAACGAGCAGAACCTTGAGATGACTGACATGGCCCTGGCCAACAATGTGCTTTCGCTCACCTTCAAATGTCTCAATGCCCTTGCAGGCAACATTACGCTGAGTATGCTGGGATCGTCAGCCACCGTCACTGTCTACGGATTCTCGGGCATAGAGAATGTCGGCGCCGACAACAACCCTGCCATCAGCTATGACGGCAACACCGTAAGCTGTGCCGACAGTCACCTGGCAATCTACAATATGGCAGGTGTACTCGTGGCCTCGGGCAACAACAGCGTGGCTACCGACTCCCTGGCGAAAGGTGTCTATGTTGTCACCGCCGTCTCGGCCAACGGCAAATCGGCCCTGAAGATCGCAGTGAAATAACCCCCTGCACATATTCATAAACAACCTGTAACAAACGGCGGGTGGCTCACAACAGATGCCACCCGCCGTCTGTTTTTCGTCATGACAGTCTGTTTTTCGTCATAATACCCGCGACAACGAAAAACATGTTAAAGAACACATTCATCGTGCATCATGGGTATGATATATTTCCGTACCTTTGTGGCGCTTTACCAAAAGAACCTTAAGTCTCTCATATACCGGCGAAGAATAATTTACCTATAATATTAACCGTTTACTTTAAATTCATGAAAAAACTTTTACTCTCTGCGGCATCTGTCGCAATGTCTCTCTCGGCAATGGCCATGACCTGGGTGATGCCCGGCACCTACCAGAACTGGAAACTGGAAACCAACATCTTCACCGAGGAAAACGGCGTCCTCACCCAGACCATTCCCGACCTCTACGGCGACTTCCTGATTGTGCCTTATGAGACAAGCCAGTCTGACTGGTGGTCAGAGAAATGGGGCGGCAGCGGCGAAACCATCGAAAACGGCGTGGCCTACAATATGGTAAAAGGAGGCGCCAATGTAGTGATCGCGGGCAACAATGTTCATTACAAGAACGCCAAAGTAACCGTAACCCCCGACGACATCAACAATCCCACGACTGTATCCATCCTCATCGAGGCCGAGAGCGTCGAGACTGCTGATGACGAGTGGTTCCTCGTTGGCGACACTCCACTTGAATGGGGTTTCAGTGGCCCGAAATTCGAGAAAGGCGAGAACGGCGTGTGGACACTGGCCTACACCGGCACAATCTCTCAGACATTCAAGGTCGTGAAGAACGCCGCATGGTCAAACGCATATTCTACCAAAGGCGAGATCGCTCTTGACACCGAGTACACCCTCGATGGTCCCGCTGATCCCATCGACAACATGAAACCCGCTGCCGGTCCCTGGGAGAACCCCACCTTCACCCTCACCGTTGGTGACGACGTGAAACTGAAAGTCACCACCGGCACCGGCGCCATCGAGAACATCGAGGCTGACAACGCTCCAGCCGTTTACTACAACCTGATGGGCGTACGCGTAGAGAACCCCGAGAACGGTCTCTTCATCTGCAAGCGCGGCAACCAGGTGACCAAGGTCATCAAATAAACCGCACCGACAGCAAACCTGAGCCGTCAGACCTGCCAGTCTGAGCCGAGGCTCAGCAACATAAAACAGACAGCGCTGTATCGTTCCCGATACAGCGCTGTCTACTTTTTCTATCAAATGTTTTCCGGTCGGTGGTGACCCGGACGGGCCGTTATTACGCGCCGCCGGATCAGTCGCCCATTGTGCGCAGCAGCTCGTCGTTGTCGGCCGAGCGTTCCATGCGATCCTTGATGAACTCCATGGCCTCGATCGAGTTGCGATCCGAGAGGAAACGGCGCAGAATCCACATGCGCTGAAGGGTCTCGGGACGCAACAGCAGATCGTCGCGACGGGTCGAGGACGCCATGATGTCGACAGCCGGGAATATACGCTTGTTCGACAGTTTGCGGTCGAGCTGCAGCTCCATGTTGCCTGTGCCCTTGAATTCCTCGAAGATCACCTCGTCCATGCGCGACGAAGTCTCGGTCAGGGCCGTGGCGATGATGGTGAGCGAGCCGCCACCCTCGATGTTGCGCGCGGCACCGAAGAAACGCTTGGGTTTCTGCAGGGCGTTGGCATCTACACCACCCGAAAGAATCTTGCCCGATGCGGGCTGGGCGGTATTGTAGGCACGGGCCAGACGGGTTATCGAGTCGAGGAGAATAACCACATCGTGGCCGCACTCTACCATGCGTTTTGCCTTGTCGAGCACAATGCCGGCAATCTTCACATGGTGATCGGCAGGCTCGTCGAATGTCGAGGCGATGACCTCGGCGTTTACCGAGCGGGCCATGTCAGTCACCTCCTCGGGGCGCTCGTCGATGAGCAGGATCATTATGTAGACCTCGGGGTGGTTCTCGGCTATGGCGTTGGCTATATCCTTGAGCAGAATGGTCTTACCGGTCTTGGGGGGAGCCACGATGAGCGCGCGCTGACCCTTGCCGATGGGCGAGAACATGTCGACCACGCGAGTCGAAAGGTTATTTGTGGTGCGGCCGCCCGTAAGATTGAACTTCTCCTGCGGGAAAAGCGGTGTGAGGTGCTCGAAAGGCACACGGTCACGGATAAACTCGGGAGTGCGGCCGTTGACGCTGAGCACTTTGGTCAAGGGGAAATATTTTTCGCCTTCGGCGGGGGGAGCTATCGTGCAGTCGACCACATCGCCGGCCTTGAGGCCGTTGGCCTTTATCTGCGCAGGAGTTACCGAGATGTCGTCGGGCGAGGGCATGTAGTTGAAATCGCTGGAACGGAGGAAACCGTAACCGTCGTTGCCGATCTCAAGCACGCCCGATGCCTCAAGCAGACCGTCGAAACTGTAACGCGACTGCTGCTGCGCAGCCTGCTGGCGTGCCATCTGCTGGGCTTTCTTGCGGGCTTTCTTCCCTTTTGGCTCAGCCTTTGCCGGCTGCGAGCCCGGCTCGTGGAGCACAAGCGGAGCCGAGGCGGCTTCGAGTGCGGCCCGCTCGCGTTCCTGCTGGCTGCGCGGGGTGAAACTGCGGCCACCCATGCGCGGGAAGAATGAACCGAACGACTCGTCGACGTTGCGGCCGAAAACACCGGGGTGGTTACGGTTGCCCTGGTTGCCGGCGGGCTGGGCGCCGTTTCCGCCGGGACGGAAGAATGTGCCGCGGCGCGGAGCCTCGGCCTGATGTTCACCCTCGGGAACCTCGTTGCGGTCGGCGGGAGTGTCGGCATCCGTCTCGGCAGGGGTTTCGGCCGGAGGCATCGGCATGGAGGTTTTCATGGAGTCGGCACCCACGGTATTTTTCTGCGACCAGGCGGAATTGTCGTCGGCAGGGAGCTCGCGCGACACGTCGAGGCCTACGCCGAGCGGCCCGTCGCCGCCGAAAAGAGAGGGTTCTACACCACCTTCCGGCACATCCTGCGCAGGCTTGCGGCCGCGTTTGCGCGTCTGGCGTCCATCGGGGGTGTTATTGTCGGCTGACGTTTCCATTACCCCATCGCCTCCGTCGACCGGCGCAGCCTGCTGATCGGCGGTCGGTGCGCCCGCGCCATCCTGCGAGAGCTGGGCACTCTTGTCGGCAGCCATTGCGGCAAGCTCGGCCTTTGACTTGCGGCCCCGCTTGCGCGGCTGCGTCTGCGCGGCAGGTGCAGCCGCGGTGTCTGCCTGAGTCCGGGTCGGTTCAACAGCCTTTTCCGCTGACGCGCCTTCAGCCTCGGGAGCCTCGGCGTTCTGTTTGGGCTTGCGGCCGCGTTTGCGCGGAGCATCCTGCGCGTCGGCAGCACGCTCGGACTTCTTGCGGGGGCCACGGCGCTTTTTCTCGTCGGCAGGTGCGTTGGCTGAAAGATCCACCGCCTGCTGGTCAAGTATGCGATAGATTAATTCTTCTTTTTTATCGGGATCGGCTTTTTTAATGCCCATCCCTTCGGCGACAGCCTTCAGTTGGTCGGGGGCCATCGACTCTAATTCAGAGATATTGTACATGTATCTGTGGTGAGTGACAGTAACGTCAATCCATACATTGCGCCTCAAGGCGCCAAAGCATGAAAGTCTTTCTGATGTTGATAACGTGGAGACAGGGTGCCGGGCAGGAAATCCGAATCAGCCACCCGACACATTCCTACAGGTCGGGAAACACTGGTCATGTATGGCTGAGGCTTAAACGAAACGGCTGGCTGACCGCGGCAGTCCCCGGCGCGATGCCCGGAACGGAGAGAGTGTGTTGCACACGGCCGCTTGCAAATAGCCGGATTCCGCACCGGGCGGCAAGGCAATCGGGCACAGTAGTGGCGCGATGCCTGGTCTATTCAATTAATTAAGGTGGGAAAAGTGACCGGCGAAAGGCTCCGGCCCTTTGTGTCTGCAAAGTTATAAATGTCCCTACTTTTCAACAAATATTCATGCAAAAAAGTTGGCAAAGGGGCCAAAACACCATGATTCAATGGCAAACAGCCAATTTCATACTATCAGACCGTAGCATGACCGAAACCGGAAAGCACTCTCCAGAGCCTCGGTAAAACACAGCGCCCCCGCCGTAATGGCGGGGGCGCTGGCGCTGTGTTTTATGACGCGGGGGATTACTCGTCGTAATCGGGGGCGTCAAACACATATCCCGAGTGGAAAACCAGCCCTGCGAGCTGACCTGTGGCCGAGGCCGGAACCGAGACGTAACGGTTGGGTTTCCAGAAAGGCCAGCAGTCCTGATCGACCTCATCACCGAAAGTCCATACCGCATTGGCCGAATAGCCGTCGTAAGTGATGAAAAGCCGGTTGTTCTCGTAATCGACCTGGTATTTTCCGGAATATGACTCGATACCGCTCATGGGCCGACCGTCGTCATCGTATGCGCGCACCGTAAAATGGCCGTCGTAACCGGGACCGCTGTTGCCGTCCATCGAGAGAACCCACCAGTCTATGCCTGAGATATACCAGTCTTCGGGTTCGGCGGTAAACTGCTTGTTGGCGAACCAGCTGCCTGACTGCGGGTCGTCTTTGTCATCGCACGCAGTGAACAGCATGTTGCAGCCCACAAAGAGAAGTAACAGGTAAATGATTTTTTTCATGTGACGTGATTGTTTTTAATTTATTACACCCCACAAAGATACGCAAATACTTTCTAATACTAAAATATTCGCCTAATTTAGAAAACAATCAATTACCCCCCCCAATTTTAACTACAATTTATAAGCAAATCGCCTATACCGGCTCTGTTTTCAAACCCGTAACACCGCCGGACCGGGAACGGCATTCCGCTATCAGTCATCGTCGAAATCGAGCGGCAGGGCATTGCGGTCGGCCTGCTGTATGCGGCGGTTGCGCCAGCACTTGCGGCACACGGCGATATAGCGGTCGTCGCCGCCGATCTCAACCTGCTGCCCCTCGGTGAGAATGTCGCCGTTGGCGTCGATGCGGGCATTGACAATGGTCTTGTGGCCGCAGGTGCAGGTCGATTTTATCTCGTCGATGGTGTCGGCGATCTCGAACAGGCGCTGCGACCCCTCGAAAAGATGTGTCTTGAAATCGGTGCGCAGCCCGTAGCATATCACGTTCGACCCGAAATCGTCGACAACCATCGAAAGCTGGTCGACCTGCTCGGCGGTCAGGAACTGGGCCTCGTCGACAAGAAACCAGTCAACGATGGCACCCGTCTCGCGGAAATACTGCTTGATATCCTCGTAGAGATTCGATTCGGGGTATATCCATCGGCATTCGCGCTCTATGCCGATGCGCGAACGTATCACGTTCTTTTTGTCGCGGGTGTCTATCACCGGTTTCAGGCAGAGGTAACGCATCTTGCGCTCCTCGAAATTATATGCCGTGGTGAGCAGCAGGGCGGTTTTGGCCGACCCCATGGTGCCATATCTGAAATAGAGCTTTCCTTTGCGGTTCATGAATGGTGTTGGGTGTTTGCGTGACTTTGTCAACAGGGCGAAGTTACGCAGAATTCCCGACCCGCCACCCTTCCGCCCCCAAAAAGTTTCCGAAAAGTTATCAACAGCGCCGTTAAAGCTACAGCAGGCGGCATCGCGCCAGTTCTTGGCGGTCTGCGAAACAGTTTGTAACTTTGCGTATTCCAACCATCAGACCGATTCCGACCATGAAAAGACTCATATTCCTTGCACAGCTTTTTCTGCTGACCGGCCTCGCGCTGCGCGGCGCCGAACCGATATTCAGCAACGACGACCTCACGGCCACCGTGATAGAACCCGGCGTGACCGTGCTCGAGACCGCCGACAAGACCACGCTCTATCTGGTCGAGGGTGATTCGGCCGTCGTGCTAATCGACACGGGCACATCCATAAAGGATCTCGGCGGCATTGTGTCGCGCCTGACCTCCAGGCCGCTGAAAGTGTTGCTCACCCACGGACACTATGACCACGCAGGCAACATAGCCCCCTTCCCCGAAATATACATGCACCCGGCCGACACGGTGCTCGACACACCGGCGCTCAAGGAATACAAGGGGCGCATACTGCCGCTCGCCGACGGCGACATCTTCGAGCTTGGCAACCGGCGCCTCGACGTGGTGCACATGCCGGGTCACACCCCGGGGTCGGTGGCGTTTATTGACTATGCCAATGGCATGGCATTCACCGGCGACGCCTTCGGGTCGGGACAGCTGTGGATGCAGCTCGCGCCGCAGGTGCCGATGGAAACACTCATCGCCAGCTGCGGCCGGATGATAGAGCTGATGGACGGCCGCGGAGTGGAGAAACTATATGTGGGTCACTATCCATACCTGAAACGCCCTCTCGGCATCGACTACCTGACCGATGTCGACATCACGGCACGGATGATAGACGCCGGCGACACGTCGGCCGCGGCACCTTTCGGCTCGGACGCCCGCATACTGCGCCACGGCGCGGCTGAAATCGTCTACCGTCCCGACGTGGCCGGTCTGAAGACCCTGAAACCGAAGACACTGCTGCTGAAACTCGACGACGTGCACTACGGCGAGGGCACCGACGCCGTGCCGCCGCGCTGGAACCGCCTCGTGTCGTATCTTGCCGAAAACGGCATACATGCAAACCTCGGAATCATAGGATTTTCCCTTGATTCTGACCGCAATGACTATTTCGACTGGCTGCGGCGCACCGCCGCCATCGAGGGGATAGAGTTCTGGAACCACGGCTACCACAACCGCATGGGGATGGACGAGACCGGCGAGTTCGAGACCACGTTCGACACTCAGCGGCGTGCCTGCACCTGACTGACTCGCTTGCCACGGCCAAGGCCGGACTGCACCTGCGTGCCTGGGGGCCGCACTGGACCGACTGCAACCAGTACACCGACAGCGCGCTCAGCACCCTGGAGTCGCTCGACCTCATCTTCGCCCATCCCGCGCAGCCGGAAATCAGTCTATACAAGGGCGCTGTGATACCGTTCAACCTTGAGATGGAATATCCGTACCACAACCCTGTCTACCGGCAGTTTCTAATAAACTACCTGGGGCGCTGGCGCGACCTTGACACATTTTATCTGCAAGGCCACCCCAACTCGTGGGACGACGCCCGCTGGGAGGAGTTCAAGCAGATTATCGGGCGCCTGAAAGCCGACGGCGTGCGGTTCATGACCGTCTCGGAATATCTCGGCCAGGACAGCGCACCGCGCTGAGCCCCGCGACACATTATACAATATACGCCGTTTCTCAGTTTTTTTGTAACTTTGGGGTCTGAAAAGAGCAACCATGACAACTCACGAAAGCAACCCCATTGATTTCACCGCGCTCTCAGACCCCTGGGACCGCGAGCATCTCTGGCACCCCTATACCTCGACCATAGACCCGTTGCCGACCTACAAAGTGACGTCGGCACACCATAACCGGCTGTGCCTGTCCGACGGCCGCGAGCTCATCGACGGCATGTCGTCGTGGTGGGCCGCCATCCTGGGCTACAACCACCCGGCGCTGAACCGCGCCGCCACCGACCAGCTCGGCCGCATGAGCCATGTGATGTTCGGCGGCCTGACCCACGAGCCGGCCATAGAACTCGGCAAACGTCTGCTTAGCGTAGCCCCTGCCGGGATGCACAACATCTTCTACGCCGACTCAGGCTCGGTGGCCGTGGAGGTGGCCATGAAGATGGCCGTGCAGGCGGCCATAAGCCGCTCGGGTTCGCATGAGAAGACAAACTTCGTGACCATCCGCAACGGCTACCACGGCGACACCTGGAACGCCATGAGCGTCTGCGACCCCGTGACCGGCATGCACGGCGCCTTCGGCCCCGCGCTGCCGGTACGCTACTTCCTCCCCCAGCCGCGTTCGCGTTTCGGCGGCGAATGGAACCCTGACGAGATCAACCCGCTCGAAGAGCTGCTGAAAGAAAAATCAGGAGAAATCGCCGCCATGATACTCGAGCCTGTGGTACAGGGTGCCGGCGGCATGTGGTTCTACCACCCGGAATATCTGCGTCAGGCGCGCCGGCTGTGCGACCGTTACGGCATATACCTGATATTCGACGAGATAGCCACCGGATTCTGGCGCACGGGCCGTTTCTTCGCCTGCGAGCACGCCGGCGTAAGCCCCGACATAATGACCATCGGCAAAGGTCTGACCGGCGGCTACCTGACCTCGGCGGCGGTGCTGACCACGGCCGAAGTGGCCGACACCATATCGCGCGGCGAGGCGGGGGTGATGATGCACGGCCCCACGTTCATGGCCAACCCGCTGGCCTGCGCCATCGCCTGCGCGACGTTCGACGAACTCGCCTCGAAAGATATGACCGCCGAAATCAGACGCATCGAGACTCGCCTTAGCCGCAACCTGGCCCCGGCACGCGACCTCCCCGGCGTTACTGACGTCAGGGTGCTCGGCGCCATCGGGGTCATCGAGATGGACCGGTGGGTGGATGTGGGCGTCTTCCAGAAAGAGTGCGTGCGCGAGGGTGTATGGATCAGGCCGTTCGGGCGCAACATCTACGTCATGCCCCCCTACATCACCCCCGACGCCGACCTCGATACACTCTGCACGGCCATGACCAATATCATAAAAAGCGGCAAATGGAAATAAAAGACCGTCTGCAACAGCTTAAGGATGAGGGCAATTTCCGTTCCATCCCGCTCGACCCGCGCAAAAAGGTCATAGACTTCTCGACAAACGACTACATGGGTGTGGCCACCGACACCGAAATGCAGGAGCGTTTCTTTGCCGACGAATCGGCGAAACGCATCCCCATGACCGCCTCGGCGGCACGTCTGCTGGCCCCGCGGCAGATCGAATACCTCAACCTTGAGGTGTTCCTGCGTCTGCTCTACGCAAAGTACCGCGGCGACGACACCGACACCTTATTATATAACAGCGGCTACCATGCCAATACCGGATTGGTCAGCGCCATCGCCGCCAACGACACATTCGTCATAGCCGACAGACTGGTGCACGCCAGCATCATCGACGGCATCGTGCTGTCGCGCGCCGGTTTCGCCAGATTCCGCCACAACGACTACGACCATCTCGAACAGCTCATCGAGCGCAACGCCGGCAAGGCTCCCCGTCTGCTCGTAATCGTCGAGAGCGTATATTCGATGGACGGCGACCGCGCCGACATCGACCGGCTCATCGACATAAAGCGGCGCCACCCGGGCGTGATGCTCTACGTCGACGAGGCGCACGCCTTCGGGGTGCTGGGATCGCACGGCCTCGGCCTCGCCATGGCGTCGAAGGCCCCGGCCGAGGTTGATGTGGTGGTGGGTACATTCGGCAAAGCCGCCGGTTCGGCCGGCGCGTTCGCCGTGACCTCGGCCGAACTGCGCCAGTGGCTCGTGAACACATCGCGCAGTTTCATATTCTCCACCGCCATCCCCCCGATGCAGGTGGCCTGGACACGTTTCGTGCTCGGCACCCTGCTCACGGCCGACAGGCGCCGCGCGCATCTTGAGTGGCTTGCCGGAAAACTCCGTGACGTGCTGGCGAAATACTCGCCGGTACCGGTAGAGGCCTCGCACATACAGCCCCTGATCATCGGCGACGCCCGCAAGACCGTGGAACTCTCGCAGAAACTGCTCGACATCTTCGGCATCAAGGCCCTGCCGATACGCAAGCCCACCGTGGCCGCCGGAACCGAACGACTCCGTTTCAGCCTCAACGCCCGCATGACAGGTACCGAGATTGACCGCCTCGACGAGGCGCTTGCCCAGCTCATGCCTCTTTACAACTGACCGCCATGCAACCGAGACCACACAGATACCATAAAATCGCCGGTGCCACCGACAGCGGAATACGCCGCGCCCTGCTCTATTTCGCCGGGTGGGGATTTCCCGCCGACACCCTCGATGTATCGGTGCCCGGTTATGACACCTACATACTGTGGGACTATGCCACGGCCCCCGAAGATACCGTTGACCCCGACAGCCTCGTGGGCGGTTACGACGAGGTGGTGGTGGTGGCCTGGTCATTCGGCGTGAGGTCCGCGGCGCCATGGCTGGCCTCAACACATGCGCGAGTCACACGCACCATAGCTGTGAACGGCACGGAAACGCATGTCGACGACCTCTGCGGCATCCCGCAGGCGATATTCGACGGCACGCTCAACGGACTGTCAGATAAGACGTTCTATAAATTCATGCAGCGTGCCTGCGGTTCGTCGGCATCCTCGCGTGAATACTTCAACAGCATAAAGCCGCTTGTACAGGCTGCCGACACCGGACGTCTGCGCCACGAGCTTGAAATGTTCGGCCGGATTGGCCCGTGTGAGAGCCGTAACCTGTGGTCGCTGGCGCTTATCGGGTCAGCAGACCGCATATTCCCCCCTGAAAACCAGCGCCGGGCATGGGAAGGGAAAACCGAAACGAGGGTTATCGAAGGTGGTGACCATTACCTCCCCTTCTCGGAAATCAGGCGCCATATAGTTGACAAACAGCTTGTGAGCAAGCGGTTCAGCAATGCCGCAGCCACATACTGCCGCCATTCGGGTGTGCAACAGTTCACATCCGACCGTCTGAACGAACTCCTCTCGCAGACCAGGATAAACCCCGATCCGACCGTAATCGAAATCGGAGCGGGCAACTCACCGCTGTTCGGAGCCGATACCACTCCGGCTGACTACCGCCGTCTGGAAATCTGGGACATCGCCGCAACAGACCGGTCGCGCTTTCCGGCCGATGCGCACCTACTGCAGACCGACGCCGAGATACACATAGCCGAAATCGCCGACCGGAGCGTTGACCTGGTGGTATCATCATCTACCATACAATGGTTCAACTCGCCCGAGAGGTTTGTTGCCACCATGGCCACAAAACTCACCCCCGGCGGCGTGGCGGCTCTTGCATTCTACCGGCCCGGCACGCTCGGGGAACTGGCCGGAATCACGGGCATCACATTGCGTTATCCGCGCCTTGACCGGCTCGGCGCCGTGGCCCGGGAGGCCGGACTGGAAATAGTGGCGGCGCAGTGCGACGACCTGCGTCTGGAATTCGACTCGGCCGCCGAGGCCTTGCGTCACCTCAGACTCACCGGCGTGAACGCCGTGGAAACCGACGCACACGCACGCGCCGCCGCGCTCAAATTCATGAGACATGCTCCGGAAAGCCCCGACGGCAAAGTCACGCTGACCTACCGCCCGGCATGGCTGGTGGCCCGAAAGCCTCTGTAACCTGAAAAACAATATCAAAATGGAAAAAGCATACTTCGTATCGGGAATCGACACCGATGCCGGGAAAAGCTACTGCACCGGGTGGCTGGCGCGCGAATGGACACGCCAGGGACATGACGTCATAACCCAGAAATTCATCCAGACCGGCAACTGCGGCCTGTCGGAAGACATAGAGCTGCACCGCCGAATCATGGAGACAGGCCTGCAGCCCGAGGACCTTGACCATACCACGGCGCCCGTGGTGTTCTCATACCCCTGCTCGCCACAGCTTGCGGCACGCCTCGACAAACGCGAGATAGACCTGAGCCTCATCGACGACGCCACGCGCCGCCTGGCAGAAAACCACGATGTGGTGCTCATAGAGGGCGCCGGAGGCCTGATGGTGCCGCTGACCGACGACTTCCTCACCATCGACTATGTGGCATCGCGCCGCATCCCCCTGATTTTCGTGACACACGGTGGCCTCGGGTCAATCAACCAAACCCTGCTGGCACTCGAGGCCATAAAGGCCCGCGGTATACGGCTCGATTACCTGCTCTACAACAAGGTGTTCGATAACCGCGACTCGCTCATAGCCGACGACACCCACGGTTTCATCGAACGCTGGCTGGCCCGAAATTTCCCCGACACACGCATCATCGACGTGCCGCGCATTTTCCTCGCCCCGGGGAAATGAGTTCCGGCACCGCGTTGCTCCCGGCACTCCGGCCGCGCCAATCCGGCGAAACACAAATGTTTGTCGGAACGTTGGTTATGTCAGATTGTTTTATTAACTTTGTGGGCTGATTTTTAGCGACGTGAAGCCTTTATATGCGTACTATGGGGAGCCGTCGCCATGATTTATGCTCAACAGTTTAATCAACAAAAACTTATCACTTAGCATGCGCTTAAGCAAAATACTTTCGGGCACTGCAATGGCTCTGACACTGGCTTTCGCCGCCTCAGGTCTGCAGTCGTGCAAGGCACCCAAAGACGTTACATATTTCCAGGACGTGACAGCGGGTACAATGATAGAGACTTCGGCTCCTGCCGACATGAAGGTGCTGCCCGATGACCGCCTCAGCATCCTCGTCGCATCGAAAGATCCGGCGCTGGCCTCGCTTTTCAACCTCCGGGCTCCATCGAACAGCCATCTTCCCGGCGAGATCGCCACAAATTACAACCAGGGCTCGGGCAATGACCGCAACGTATCGTATGTGGTCGACAGCTACGGCGACATACAGTTCCCCATCCTGGGCACACTCCATGTGGCCGGCATGAAACGCAGCGAGGTATCCGAATACATACAGAACGAACTCATAAAGCGTAACCTGGTGAAAGACCCCATCGTGCTGGTGGACTTCCTGAACCATTCGGTCACCGTGCTGGGTGACGTGAACAAGCCCGGACGCGTGATTTTCGATAAAGACCGCTACACCATCCTCGATGCGATTGCCGACGCCGGCGACCTCAACATCCAGGGTAAGCGCAACGACGTGAAAGTTATGCGCAACGAAAATGGCCGCCAGACCACCTATACCGTCGACCTGACAAATGCCGCCCAGACCATGCAGTCACCGGCCTACTACCTCCAGCAGAACGACGTCATCTACGTGTCGCCCACCGACACAAAGAAACGCACCACCACCGCCAACGGCAACGCGCCGCTTACCCCGTCGTTCTGGATCTCGATTGCCTCTCTGGCCACGACAATCGCGGTACTCGTCATCAAATAATTGTTTATCAGCTAACTACTATACAGAACAGCCGTGCAGGATAATGATAACATCAGACCCGAAGAGAAAAACACGGGCATAAACGTGCGCGACATCCTCTGGATGGCGGCATCGCGATGGTACTGGTTTGTGATATCCCTGGCCATCTGCGGGGCACTCGGTGTATACACCGTAAAGAAAACCGAGCCGGTATTCAGTTCGTCGGCACAACTCCTGATCAAAGACCAGGACAACGGCAACTCATCGACCAAC
>CALJBF010000144.1 GCA_938027385.1 uncultured Porphyromonadaceae bacterium
CGATCTTCATGTTGGTGGCGCGGAGTTCGCGGGCCACGGGGCCGAAGATACGGGTGCCGCGGAGCTCGCCGGCGTTGTTGAGCAGCACGCAAGCGTTGTCGTCAAAGCGGATGTACGAGCCGTCGGGACGACGGATCTCCTTCTTTGTGCGTACGACCACGGCCTTGGATACAGTGCCTTTCTTTACGTCTGAAGAGGGGATTACGCTCTTTACTGAAACGACGATGATGTCGCCCACCGAAGCGTAGCGGCGACCGGTGCCACCGAGTACGTGGATGCAGAGAGCTTCCTTTGCGCCTGAGTTGTCGGCGACTGTTAAACGTGATTCGGTCTGTATCATGATTACTTAACTTTTTCGATGATTTCTACTAACCTCCAGCGTTTTGTCTTCGACAGGGGGCGTGTTTCCATCAGGCGGACCTTGTCGCCGACTGAGCACTCGTTGTTCTCGTCGTGAGCGTGGTATTTTTTCGACTTGTTGACGAACTTGCCGTAGATGGGGTGTTTCTCTTTCCACTTGACCAGCACGGTGATAGACTTGTCGCCTTTGTTGCTCGAAACGATGCCGATGCGCTCTTTACGTAGGTTTCTCTTTTCTTCCATTTCGATTGTGGCGTGGGTTACTTGTTGTTGAGTTCGCGAGCGCGGAGCTCGGTTTTTACGCGGGCGATCATTTTACGGTCGAGCGTGATTTTTGCCGGGTTGTCGACGGGCGACACGGCGTGGTTGATCTTGAGCTGGCGGTATTCCTTCTCCATCAGTTCCAGGCGCTCTTTCAGGTCGGCCGTGGAAAGCTCTTTGATTTCTTCTTTCTTCATAGCTTGTTTTGAGCGTCAGGGGTCAGACATTGAGTGAGGGATCGTAATCGCGTGCCACAACGAACTTTGTGGTGACGGGAAGTTTCTGGGCGCCGAGACGGAGGGCCTCTTTGGCTACATCGAAGGGAACGCCGTCGATCTCGATGATCATGCGGCCGGGGGTCACAGAGGCCACGAAACCTTCGGGGTTACCTTTACCTTTACCCATACGTACGTCAAGAGGTTTCTTGGTGATGGGTTTATCGGGGAAGATGCGGATCCAGAGCTGACCCTGACGCTGCATGTAGCGCGTCACGGCGATACGTGCTGCCTCGATCTGGCGGCCGGTGATCCATTTAGACTCAAGAGTCTTGATACCGAACGAGCCGAAGGCAAGCTGGTTGCCGCGTTGCGCGTTGCCTTTGGCACGGCCTTTCTGCACGCGGCGGAATTTTGTTTTCTTGGGCTGTAACATTGGTGTGTTAGCTGTTGGTTGTTGTTAAACCTTTACACCGGAACGGGGCCCGGTGCATTGCCGCCGTTTGCGCCTATCCGTGGGCGCAGCTTTGCGGCATTATGAATTATGGGGTGGCAGCCGGATGGGCGTGCGCGCGGTGGCCGAGGAAGGGTTGTGGTGGCCGCCGGCGTTTACCTGCCGTGGGGCGTGGAGGCCGCTTGCCCGTGCGGGGCTGAGGTCTCCGGCCCGTCAGCTTCCGCGGCGCCCCCGGAGGTTAACGACTCTTCCGGGGTGCCGCGGCGCTGCTGCCGAAACGGATATCAGTTGCGGGGAGCCTGCGAGTTGCGGGGCTTGCGGAAACCGCCGCGGCGGCGTTCGCCGCGCTCGCCGCCCTGGCTGCGGGGGCCTTTCTCCTGCTGGGTGAAGTTGGGGGCAAGATCACGCTTGCCGTAAACCTCGCCGCGGCAGATCCATACCTTCACGCCGATCACACCCACTTTGGTGTGGGCCTCTACGAGAGCGTAGTCGATATCGGCACGCAGGGTATGCAGGGGTGTGCGGCCCTCCTTGAACATCTCGGAGCGGGCCATCTCGGCGCCGTTGAGGCGCCCTGACACCTGCACCTTGATGCCCTCGGCGCCTGAGCGCATGGTGGCTGCGACAGCCATTTTCACTGCACGGCGATAGGCGATCTTGCCTTCGATCTGGCGGGCGATGGTAGATGCCACGATCTGGGCGTCGAGCTCGGGACGGCGCACCTCGAAGATGTTGATCTGAACATCCTTGTCGGTGATTTTCTTGAGTTCTTCCTTGAGTTTGTCGACTTCAGAGCCCCCCTTGCCGATGATCAGACCCGGGCGCGAGGTGCACACGGTGATGGTGATCAGCTTGAGGGTGCGCTCGATGACGATGCGCGACACGCTTGACTTAGCCAGGCGGACATTGAGGTATTTGCGGAGCTTAGAGTCTTCCAGGAGGGTATCGCCGTATTTCTTGCCGCCGAACCAGTTGGAATCCCAGCCACGGATTACGCCGAGGCGGTTGCTAATCGGATTTACTTTCTGTCCCATGCTCAGTCTTTGATTGTTGTGTCTTTATCAATTGTGTCAACGACGAGAGTGACGTGGTTGGCACGTTTGCGGATGCGGTAACCGCGGCCCTGGGGAGCTGTGCGCAGGCGCTTCAGCATGGGGGCGGGGTCAACGAAGATAGTCGAGATATAGAGCTCGCCGCTTTCGGCCTTGCGGTCGTTCTTGGCCTCCCAGTTGGCGATGGCCGAGCGGAGCAGTTTCTCGAGGCGGGCAGCAGCCTCTTTGTTTGAGAACTTGAGGATGCCCAGTGCGCGGAAGACTTCCTTGCCGCGAACCAGATCGGCCACCAGACGCATCTTGCGCGGCGACGACGGTATGTTGGTCAGCTTGGCGAAAGAGATCTCTTTCTGAGCCTCTTTGCGGGCCTGAGCTGCGTTTCTTTTTCTTACACCCATTGTGCTTTTATTGAGTATTTATCGTTTTGAAAAATTGTCGGTCAACGAGTCATGCGATCTTTCGATCATTATTTTTTCTTGTTGCCGGCATGGCCGCGGAAGGTACGGGTGGGAGCGAACTCGCCGAGCTTGTGACCTACCATGTTCTCGGTTACGTAGACCGGGATGAATTTGTTGCCGTTGTGGACGGCGAAGGTGTGGCCGACGAATTCAGGGGCGATCATGGAGGCGCGGCTCCAGGTCTTGATGACAGCCTTCTTGCCTGATTCTTCCATGGCGTTGACCTTCTTCTCGAGCTTCACCGAGATAAACGGGCCTTTTTTAAGTGAACGACTCATGCTTTTATGTGAGTTTCTTAGAAGTTAGCGATTATTTTTTACGACGCTCGATGATATACTTCGACGAGAGTTTCTTCGGCGAGCGTGTCTTGAGACCCTTCGAGTAAAGGCCCTTGCGCGAACGGGGATGACCGCCGGAAGCGCGGCCTTCGCCACCACCCATGGGGTGATCCACAGGGTTCATTACAACGCCACGGTTGTGGGGGCGGCGACCGAGCCAGCGAGAGCGGCCTGCTTTACCCGAGCGCTCGAGCGAGTGCTCTGAGTTGCCGACCACGCCGACGGTAGCCTTGCATGTGGCGAGGATCTTGCGGGTCTCACCCGAGGGGAGTTTCACGATGGCATAGTCGCCCTCGCGCGATACGAGCTGGGCGAAAGTGCCTGCCGAGCGTGCCATGGCTGCGCCCTGGCCGGGACGGAGCTCGATTGCGTGAACAACCGTACCGACGGGGATTTTGTTCAGGGGAAGGGCGTTGCCGATTTCGGGAGCGGCCTCTGCGCCTGAAACAACCTGCTGGCCAACTTCTAAGCCGTTGGGTGCGATGATGTAGGCTTTTGCACCGTCTACGTAGTAAAGCAGGGCAATGCGGGCCGAACGGTTGGGATCGTACTCGATTGACTTCACTACGGCGGGCACACCGTCTTTGTTTCTCTTAAAGTCAATGATACGGTATTTGCGCTTGTGACCGCCGCCGAGGTAGCGGGTGGTCAGGTGGCCTTCGGAGTTACGGCCGCCAGAGCTTTTTTTACCGACTGTAAGAGATTTTTCTGGCGTGGTAGCAGTGATGGCTCCTTTGAACACGCCAATAACTTTGTGTCTTTGCCCCGGTGTTGTGGGCTTGAATTTTCTTACTGCCATTTTTTTGTTGATGACTGTGGTCCGTGACCGCGGGGTAGCCGGGCCGCTGCGGGAAGTATGCGCCCGGCGGCGCAGTGACCTTCTCTGTGGCGTGGCGCCCCGGTTGGGGCTGCCGGCGCCGGCCGCTATAGCTTGGGGCGCACTTGTCGCCGCCTCGGCCGCGGCACCCGGGAGTGCCTGT
>CALJBF010000145.1 GCA_938027385.1 uncultured Porphyromonadaceae bacterium
AAGCCGCCCCGGCGACGGCAATGACATTACCCTCCATGAAAAAATTCCTCTGCAAAGGCATTGTATCTGTAACACTGGCATGTGCGGCTGTTCCTACGGCAACACATGCCGATGGCATCCGGCAGACCATACTTATAAACGACGGCTGGACGTTTGCATTTGCAGACGACACTGCGCATGTGGCCGTGTCGTTGCCGCACACCTGGAACGCCGACGCCTACTCGACCCGCGACTACCGCCGCGGCAAGGGGGTCTATACCCGTAAATTCACATTATCCCCCGAGCTGGCCGGAAAACGCCTGTTCCTTAAATTCGACGGCGCCGCTCAGAAGTCAGCGGTGACAATAGACGGCAGGCAGGTCGGCACGCACGCCGGGGCATATTCTCCGCATATCATCGACATTACCGGCGCAGTCACCCCGGGGACCGAGCACACGCTCTCTGTCACCGCCGACAACTCCGATGCCGATATGCCACCCTGGTCGGCCGACTTCACGCAGATGGGGGGCCTGTACCGCGACGCGTGGCTTGTGGCCGCCGACCCTGTACGGCTCGATTTCACGGCGGGTCCGGCATGCGGTTTCAAGGTGACACCGTCGCCCGAAGGAAACGGCACGTGGCGACTGGATGTATCAGGCGCGGTGATCAACGACAGCCGCCGTACCGGCAAATTTTCGGTCAGAGTCACCCTTACAGCACCCGACGGCACTACGGTGGCGGTGAAAAGCCGCAACGTGAAACCTATCGGCAACCGGCCGGCGCCATTCAGCGTGATGTTTGATGGCCTGGATGACGTGCGGCTGTGGTCGCCGGAAAATCCGGCCCTGTACCACGTCAGGACAGAGGTCATCTGCGACGGCCGCGTGACCGACAGCGCTACCTGCGACACCGGTTTCCGCACCTTCGGTTTTGACGATGCAGGGCGTTTCCTGCTCAACGGAAAGCCATACAAACTGCGCGGGCAATGCCGTCACCAGGATCAGTACCCCATGGGCATAGCGCTGACCGACGAACAGCACCGCCGCGACATGGAGATGATAAAAGACCTGGGCGCCAACTTCATACGCATCAGCCACTACCCCCAAGACGATGCCGTGCTCGAGATGTGCGACCGCCTCGGCCTCATCGCCTGGGAAGAGGTGCCTGTCATCGACTACGTGCCCGACAGCCCCGCATTTGCCGAGAACGCCGAGACCATGCTCCGCGAGATGGTGAGAACCCATTACAACCACCCCTCGGTGGCAATGTGGGGCTACATGAACGAGATTCTGCTGAAACCGGCACGGCATGACGGCGACCGGTCGCAACAACGCGCCCTGGACCTCGCGCGGCACCTCGAAAAAGTGCTTGCCGAAGAAGACAGCACACGTTTCAGCACCATGGCATTCCACGGCAGCGACATCTACAACACCTCGGGCATAGCCGAGATCACAGATGTCAAAGGGTGGAATCTCTATCAGGGATGGTATGGCGGCCGGTTTGACGACTTTGAACGGTTCCTGTCGCGCCAACACCGCGAGCACCACGCGCACCGGCTGATTGTGAGCGAATACGGCGCCGGCTCAGACCTGCGCATACACTCGCTTGAACCCGAGATGTTCGATTTCAGCACCGAATACCAGCAGAAGTATCTGGAACATTACTTGCCGGTAATCGAGGACTCGGCGTTCGTGGCCGGAGCCTCGCACTGGAACTACATCGACTTCTCGTCGGCGGCACGCGGCGAGTCGATGCCGCACATAAACAACAAGGGCCTCGTCACCAACAGCCGCCGCCCCAAGGATGTATATTATTATTACAAGGCGATGTGGCACGACATCACCGCCGACACGGTGGCGCACATAGCCGCACGTGACTGGCTCGCACGCACCGAAATCGCCACACCCGGCACGCCGGTGGTGCGCCCCGTAAAAGTCTACACCAATCTCCCCGAAGTATCGCTTTGCGTGAACGGGCACAGTCTCGGCACCGCCGGTGTGACCAACCGCACGGCCCTGTTTGACGTGCCTCTGCTCGCCGGTTCAAACATTCTGACGCTGACCGACCCCGGCAACGGCCGTCTGCTCGACGCCGCCGTGATTGACCTTGACATCATCGAGGCGACACCCGCCGGCATTGACCCCGGCACAAGCGACCTGGCCATAAATGTGGGGTCGAACTGCTATTTCCGGTCAGATGACAGCGGTCTGACATGGCTCCCCGACCGGGAATACACTCCCGGGGCACTCTACGGCCACTCGGGAGGCAAACGCACCTCAACCACAGCTGAAATCGCCCTGACCGCCGACGATCCGCTCTGTCAGCATCAACTCACCGGGCTCGACAGCTATCACATCAGCGTGGTACCGGGGCGCTATGAGGTAGAGCTCACCTGGGCTGATCTCGCGGCACCCGAGGCCCTTTCGGCCTATCTGCTCGGACGCGGCGACGAAACCACAGACAACGCCATAACAAAAATGGATGTGGCCATTAACGGACATCATGTAGAGAACGCTTTCGCTCCCACCGAACTTTCAGGTGTGCGGACAATGGTAAAGCGCCGGTATCACACGGATGTTTCAGCCGACGAGGGTATTACGGTCACATTCGCTCCCGTCGACGGCGGCAACACATCACTCTCTGCCATAAAGATCAGAAAACTTCAATAACCTGCACCTGATATGCACCGCCATCTGATATTTGTCATAATAATCGCTCTGGCGTCAGTTGCCGCCTGTGCCCAGTCTGTCTGGAACCGCGCTCATCTCGACCGTGTGAAGACACAGCTTGACCGCCCCATGTATGCCGCGGCATACCGGGCACTCATCGCCGATGCCGACTCATTGCTCGGCTGCGAGCCGCTGACCGTGATGATGAAGGAGCGCCCCGCACCGAGCGGCAACAATCACGACTACTCGAGTCTGGCTCGATATTTCCACCCGGATCCCGCAAAACCCGACGGGCTGCCCTATATCGAACGTGACGGCATCACCAATCCCGAAATAGCCCTGTATGACCGCACACGCCTGGGGCAGACGGCCTCACGCATAGCCACACTGTCGCTGGCCTGGTATCTGAGCGGCGAGGAGGCCTATGCCGCCAAAGCCGCGGCATTGCTGAAGGCCTGGTTTCTCGACCCGGCCACCCGCATGAACCCGCATCTTGAATATGCCCAGATGATACCCGGCGTAAACGGCGGCAAAGGACGCCCCTTCGGCGTGCTCGACGGCTACTCGTTCGTCGAGATGCTTGACGGCGTGGCCCTTCTCGAAGGCTCGAAAGCCTGGACACGCAAAGATGACCGCGCGCTCAGGAAATGGATGGATCGATTCCTCGACTGGATCCTTACCTCCGAGCAGGGGCGTCAGGAGTCACAGATGGCAAACAACCATTCGACCGCCTACGACGCGCAGGCCATAGCCATAGCCCTCTACACCGGGCGGCATGACGTGGCCCGGCGCATAATCGGCGAGGTGCCGGCGAAACGTATCTTCACCCAGATCGAACCCGACGGCATGCAGCCGCACGAGATGTGGCGCACCCTGTCGTTCGGCTACTCGCAGTATAACCTGACCCACCTCATCGACATATTCATGATGGCCCGGAAAGCCGGCATGAAGATTGATGACGCCATCGACCCCGAAGGGCGCAACTTCTACAAGGCCCTTGACCTGATGGCCTCATATCTGGGGCGCCCGGCCGATACCTGGCCCGGAAAACAGATAAGCGGCTGGGACGAGAAACAGCAGGCTCTGGCCCGCGACCTGTGGCGGGTGGCCGAGTTCGTGGACACCACGCGCACCGGTTACCGCGACATGTACCAGCGCCACCGTGTGTTCAACCCCGACGACAGGTTCACCCTGCTCTGGTACACCCCCGACGACACTGACGACGCCTTCACCCGCGCCGCCGCATCGCTCGGATACGCCATCAAGCGCGCCTACGCCGAGAAACAGCGCCCCGAGAACGCCTCGCGCCGGCAGGTGAGCCCGCGCTCACTCGACGCCGACGGCCGCATGACCCTGGTTCATCCACACGACTGGACATCAGGTTTCTTCCCCGGCGAACTGTGGATGATGTATCAGTTCACCAACGACCCGCGCTGGCGCCGCGAGGCCATCTCATTCACCTGGCCCATAG
>CALJBF010000146.1 GCA_938027385.1 uncultured Porphyromonadaceae bacterium
ACCCACGGCCATTACTATGCGCAGGGCGACGAACTCGGCCGTTTCGGTTTTTCGGTGAAGAAATCCGGCCCAACAGAGAAAAAACAGAACAAAAAATAACAGGCGCCGCGGCGTTCCCGGCAGGGGCGCACGGCACCCAATCATCAACACATTTTGCTTATGAAACGCGACACCGCAATTTTCGACATTATCAACCGCGAGGACCAGCGTCAGCGTAAAGGTATCGAGCTGATTGCCTCTGAAAACTTCGTATCGCCCCAGGTGATGGAGGCCATGGGTTCATGCCTGACCAACAAGTATGCCGAGGGATACCCCGGTCACCGCTACTATGGTGGCTGCCAGGTGGTCGACGAGGCCGAGACACTGGCCCAGGATAGACTCAAGGAACTTTTCGGTGCCGAATACGCCAACGTACAGCCCCATTCGGGCGCGCAGGCCAATATGGCAGTGTTCATGGCCTGCCTGAAACCGGGCGACACATTCATGGGCATGAACCTCGATCACGGCGGCCACCTCTCGCACGGCAGCCCCGTGAATTTCTCGGGCATGGTGTTCAACGCCATCGGCTATAACGTCGACGCAGAGACCGGCCTTGTGGACTATGACCACATGGAGCGCATGGCCCGCGAGCACAAGCCCAAACTGATTATCGGCGGCGCCAGCGCGTATTCGCGCGAGTGGGATTATGCCCGCATGCGTCAGATAGCCGACAGCATCGGTGCGATCTTCATGGTCGACATGGCACACCCCGCAGGCCTCATCGCCGCCGGGTTGCTTGACAACCCGCTGCGTCACGCCCACATCGTCACCTCGACAACCCACAAGACCCTGCGCGGTCCCCGCGGCGGTGTCATTCTGGTTGGCAAGGATTTCGACAATCCCTGGGGCAAGACCACAAAGAAGGGGGAGGTGCGCAAGATGTCGTCACTGCTCGACTCGGCAGTGTTCCCCGGCGTACAGGGTGGCCCGCTGGAACATGTCATCGCCGCCAAGGCCGTGGCATTCGGCGAGGCTCTTCAGCCCGAATATAAGGAATATCAGGCCCAGGTGAAGAAAAACGCCGCCACAATGGCACAGGCGCTTGTCGACAAGGGCTACAAGGTAATCTCGGGCGGTACCGACAACCACTGCATGCTCGTTGACCTGCGCACCAAGTTCCCCGACCTGACCGGCAAGGTGGCCGAGCGCGTGCTCGTAGAGGCCGACATCACCGCCAACAAGAACATGGTGCCGTTCGACAGCCGATCACCGTTCCTCACCTCGGGTATCCGTCTGGGCACGCCCGCAATCACCACACGCGGCCTCAAGGAGGATGAGATGGGTCCCATCGTCGAGCTTATCGACACCGTGCTCTCGAACTCCGAAAGCGCCGAAACCATCGCCGCTGTGCGCGGGAAGGTCAACGCCATGATGGCAGACCGTCCCATGTTCGCCTGGTAATACCCCGTGCAGCCGTGATTGTCCTTTACCGCATATATCAGATATTGGTGATGATCCCACTGGTGGTGGTCATCACCATCCTCACCGGGCTGGTAACCATAATAGGATCCTGGCTCGGGGGCGGACGCGTGTGGGGCTACTGGCCCGCGCATATCTGGGCCCGGATGTTCTGCTGGCTCAGTTTTGTGCGCGTTACGGTGACGGGGCGCGAGAACATCGACAGAAAGACCTCATACGTTTTCGTGGCCAACCATCAGGGAGCATACGACATCTTCGCCATTTACGGCTATCTCAACCACAATTTCAAGTGGATGATGAAAAAAGGTCTGCGCCGTTTCCCCGTAATCGGTGCAAGCTGTGCGGCTGCGGGACACATATTCGTCGACAATTCGTCGCCTCAGGCCATACGCCGTACCATGGCCAAGGCCGAGGCCACGTTGCGCCACGGCATGTCGGTGGTTGTGTTCCCCGAAGGCTCGCGCTCGCGCACCGGACGTCTGGGCGTCTTTCGTAAAGGCGCCTATCAGCTGGCGATGGAATTTGCCCTGCCTGTAGTGCCGGTGACGATTGACGGCGCCATCGACGTGCTGTTGCGCGGTCATATCCTTCCGCACTGGGGGCATATAAGGCTGACCATCCACAAACCGATAGCCCCGCCCACCGACGAGGCCGACCGACGCCGCGTGATAGACGAATCGCGCGCCGCAGTAGCCTCGGCACTTCCGCCCCAACTGCGCGGATAAACAATTCGGCACTCCGGAATGTTAAAAAGGTGACAATCTGTCAGAGTCTGTGACAACAGATGGTGACACGGTTGTCACCTTTCATGTGTCTGAACTCCCCGAAAAGGTTTTTGGCACATATATTGCATCATTATCCGGCAGAAAACAACAAAAACTTTATAAATTTTCAACCCATGAAAATCAAACCGCTTGCCGACCGTGTGCTCATACAGCCCACTCCCGCAGAAGAAACAACCCTCTCGGGCATCATTATCCCTGATTCGGCAAAAGAGAAACCCCTCAAAGGCACCGTCATCGCCGTAGGAAACGGCACAAAAGATGAGGAAATGGTCCTCAAAGAGGGTCAAACCGTGCTCTATGGCAAATATGCCGGCACCGAAATCGACGTAGAGGGTGACAAGATGCTCATCATGCGTCAGAGCGACGTGCTTGCCGTGGTGCTCTGAAACCATGGCCGACTGCGGCGGAACGCAGTCTCTACCGTTCCGCACAACACGCTAAAAACTTACAACAATGGCTAAAGAAATCAAATTTGATATCAAGGCTCGCGAAGAGCTCAAGAAAGGTGTCGACATTCTTGCCGACGCCGTGAAGGTCACCCTCGGTCCCAAAGGCCGCAACGTAATCATCGAGAAGAAATTCGGCGCACCCCACATCACCAAAGACGGCGTGAGCGTGGCACGTGAGGTCGAACTCGAGGATGCTTTCCAGAACATGGGCGCACAGCTCGTAAAAGAGGTTGCCTCGAAGACCGGTGACGATGCCGGCGACGGTACAACCACCGCAACCGTGCTCGCCCAGGCCATCATCACCCACGGACTGAAAAACGTGGCCGCCGGTGCCAACCCCATGGACCTCAAACGCGGCATCGACAAAGCTGTCGCCGCTATCGTCGAGGGTGTCAAGGCTCAGGCCGAAGAGGTAGGTGACGACTTCAAGAAAATCGAGGATGTCGCCCGCGTGTCGGCCAACAACGACGAGGCCATCGGCCATCTCATCGCCGAGGCCATGAAGAAAGTGAAGAAAGAGGGCGTAATCACCGTTGACGAGGCCAAAGGCACCGAGACAACCGTCGACATCGTTGAGGGTATGCAGTTCGACCGCGGCTACATCTCGCCCTACTTCATCACCAACCCCGAGAAGATGGAGTGCCAGATGGAATCACCTTTCATCCTCCTCTACGACAAGAAAATCTCGAATCTCAAGGATATGCTCCCCATCCTCGAGGCCACAGCCCAATCGGGCCGCGGTCTGCTCATCATCGCTGAGGATGTCGACCAGGAAGCTCTTGCCACACTCGTAGTGAACCGTCTGCGCGGCTCACTGAAAGTCTGCGCCGTCAAAGCTCCCGGTTTCGGCGACCGCCGCAAGGAGATGCTCGAGGATATCGCCATCCTTACCGGTGCCACCGTCATCTCGGAAGAGAAAGGCATGCGTCTCGACGCCGCCACCCTCGAAATGCTCGGCACGGCAGAGAAGGTGACCGTCAACAAAGAAAACACCACCATCGTCAACGGTGCAGGCTCGAAAGAGGCCATTGCCTCGCGCGTGGCACAGATCCGCGCCCAGATCGAGCAGACCAAGAGTGATTATGACCGCGAGAAACTGCAGGAACGTCTTGCAAAACTCGCCGGCGGTGTGGCCGTGCTCCACATAGGCGCACCCTCTGAGGTAGAGATGAAAGAGAAGAAAGACCGCGTTGACGACGCCCTGTCGGCAACACGTGCCGCAATCGCCGAAGGTATCGTGCCCGGCGGCGGTGTGGCCTACATCCGCGCCATGAAGAATGCCGAGGGTCTGCGCGGTTCGAACGACGATGAGGATACCGGTATCCACATCGTGCTCCGTGCCGTTGAAGAGCCCCTGCGTCAGATTGTGGCCAACGCAGGCGTGGAAGGTGCCGTAGTGGTGCAGAAAGTCAAGGAGGGCAATGCCGACTTCGGCTACAACGCACGCACCGACGCCTACGAGAACCTCATGGCCGCCGGTGTAATCGACCCCGCCAAGGTTACACGCGTGGCTCTGGAAAACGCAGCCTCTATCGCAGGCATGTTCCTGACGACCCAGTGCGTAATAGCCGACAAAAAAGAGGAGAATCCCATGCCTGCCGCACCCGCGGGAATGGGTGGCATGGGCGGTATGGGCGGCATGATGTAATGCCCGCATCCGTGACAGACAGATGACTAACCACATATAGACAACCGGCGGCTCCGCCCTCATCATGAGAACGGAGCCGCCGGTTTGTTTTTACGGATGCTGAAGTGACTGTTTGCCAATCTCTTGGGCTGCCTGAGTGGGAGGTCAGGCAGATGCTTTCAGACGCCCAGCACGATGGATGGCTCGATGTTCAATTTCTGGCTTATGATGCGGCCGACCCTGAGCGTAGGTTCGCTTTTGCCCGACAGATAGTCGCACACACGCGACGGGCTGACCCCGAGCAGTTTCGCAAGTCCCGCCTGGTTCAGCCCCATCTCGTACATGCGCAGTTTCATCACATCTATCAGCGACGGCTCACCCACGGCATAATGCTCCTCGTCGTAGTCGGCGACAAGGTTCCCAAGAAGTATCAGCTCTATCATCTCGGGGTCATCCGCCGGCGTGTCGTCGGTAAGTTTCAGCATAAGTTCTTCAACTCTTTTAAGTGCACCGGCATACTGGGCTTCAGTTTC
>CALJBF010000147.1 GCA_938027385.1 uncultured Porphyromonadaceae bacterium
ACCGCCCTGTGCGGCGATCGAGTGCGCGCGGCGGGGCGAATCCTGGATGCAGAAGTTGTAGACGTTGAAGCCGAGCTCGCCCAGTGTCGAGGCGGCCGACGCGCCTGCCAGACCGGTGCCGACCACGATGATGTCGAGGTGGCGCTTGTTGGCGGGGTTTACAAGTTTCTGATGAGCCTTATAGTTGGTCCACTTCTCGGCTACGGGACCTTCGGGAATTTTAGAGTCAATCTGGTATTCGGGGAGTTTCGATGATTCGATGTCCGCGTAATCCTTCATGATGGGGGTAGAGTCGATCATACCCTCGATTTTCTTGAGATCAGCCATGTCTGAGTAAGCGGTTAGTTGTTTGATTCGTTATTGTTGGCGGGAGCGCATGCAGGGCAGTCGGCGCACTCGGTGCAGTTCTCGCAGTTGACGGCGGCACATGCCTCGACGGGGCACTGCGCGTTCTGGCAGGGAGCGCCCTGGCAAACGGTGTTGCCGCAGTTGGCTGCTCCACAGGCGGCCTCGCCGCACACGGCTTTGCCGCAGGGTGTCACGCCGGCTGCCATGTAGGGAGCGTCGGCGACGCCGTTATGCTCGGCGGCCATCTCGGCGTACTGCTCAAGCAGCGCGGGCTCAGAGATGTAATAGTTGCGGTTGGCCTGTACGGTGAATACAACGGCCTCGGCGATGAACAGCGCGATCACAATGGTGATGAACCAGTTGCCGATCTTCTGCAGGCGGGGCAGCCAGATGCGGCCGTTCCAGCCACAGCTCTGGAACATCGACCAGAAACCGTGTGTGAGGTGGAACCACAGGGCTACGAAACCGATCACATAGGCCACCAGAACCCACCAGCACGAGAAAGCCTGCTGCAGGAAGAGTGTGCCGGCGGCAGGCGACACCACGATGGGGTTGCCGTTGATGTCGGCCATCTCTGCGGCGCGGAACTCGCAGATTTCGGCGAACTGCATCTTTGCCCAGAACTGGATGAAGTGCAGCACCAGGAAAGCGATTACCACGAAACCGAGCACGAGCATGTTTTTCGACGACCACTCGACCTGGGCGGGTTTCGAGGTCACGTTGTAGCGCTCGTGGCCGCGTGCGCGGCGGTTCTGCACGGTCAGCCATACGGCGTAGACGATGTGCAGCACCACGGCGGCGGCAAGAATCAGAGTTCCGACGAGGGCATACCAGTTGGCGCCAAGGAACTCACAGACAACGTTGTAAGCCGTGGGCCAGAAAATGGCAACGCCATTCATCAACGCATGGAACGTCACGAATAGGATGAGAAACGCACCGGTCAGTGCCATGATGAGTTTCCTACCTATGGATGAGGATGTTAACCACATAAATGTTAGGGGATTTAATGTTGTGAAATTGATGGATTGTCAGATTAGGGTCAAAGTGCGCCTGCCACGGGCGCGCAAGCGCGTCTGTGAGTCAGTCTACAAAATTACGCAATTTGCCAAAAGTTCACAACAATTAAAGAAATTTTTCTCTTTTTCAGCTGCCATGGCAGCCACCATGGGAGTTATGGGAGTCATGGAAATAATGAAAAACATAAGCCACATACGTCACATACGTTACATAAGTCACATACGCCTCATACCCCACATAAACCACATACCCCACATAAACCACAAGAGCGGCCTGCAACCCGCTGAAACAGCAGGCCACAGGCCGCATGAACCTATTACTAAACTTACCGGAGTCGGTTTAACACACCGGGCGCTTATCTCACGGCTACCTTAGTGGCCTTGTTGCCCTGGCGGCGGATATAGATGCCGGGGGTCAGGCGGTCGGCAGGCACACGCACGCCCTGAAGGTTGTAGAACTCTACGGGAGCGGCAGGGTCAACACTGTCGGCGTCGCCGTTGACGTTGCCGATGCCGGTCATGCCGCCGTTCTCGCCAAAGCTTACCGAAAGGGTCTTGGCGTCGGGGCCGTATGTAAAGGTGAACACGGGGTTATGGAAGGTGGTGTTGATGCCCGGTTCAATCTCACCCGTATTGACATTGTAATGATGCGTGGTGAAGTACATCGGTGTCTCATCTGATGATGCCGGCACATTGTACACCTTATATTCCCGGCCGGGGCGCACATTCACGAAACCATGGCCCACAAGAGTCTCCTGCTCAGGGTGACCGAACAGGCGCAGGGGTTCGGACGCAGCACGTGCGTTATCCACTTTCTCAATGATATGGAAATTGCCGGTGAATTCACCCGGTACATACAAATAGTGTGTGAAATCCTTGTCAGCGTAGAAATCGAACACTGTGCCATCCTCGCTTACAAGTTGGAAAACGTAGGGCTCGGATTTCTTGCGTACGAGCACCGTTACCTCAGAGTTCTCGCCCGCCTTGAAGAAACCGTCGGGATCAATGGCATGGCCATTTACCTGGATGCCGATGAAATCATAGAAATTCGCCTCATTGTCAGTCATGGCAAATGATGCGCGGTAGTCGGCGTTCTTCGAGTTATCAATACCTTCGGCAGTGACACCCAGAGCGTGGCCGTCGTCGAAACGCTCAAGGGTGAGGGTACCGATTTCGGGCTCGACTTTCCAGGTCTTGAAATCCTTGGGTGCCTCGGGGAATGTGCCCACCAGTGTGCCGGTGTGGCCCTTGCCCGAAATGTCGGTAACCTGGGTGCCGTCGATGTCCTGGAAGTCGTAGGCGGCTATGAGCGTCTTGTCTTCGAGGGGGAATCCTGACTCCTTGTCGCGTGCGATGTCGGCGGCGTCAAGTGCCGTGCGGTAGAAACGGAGGTCGTCGATCTTGCCGTCGAGAATAAAGTCGGTCTCCACTTTCTTGCTCTGGTAACGTGTGCCCACAAGGATATCATAGCCGGGCAGAGTGATGCCATGCCCTTTGGCCGAGGTGCCGTTACCGTCCTGAACAGAAGTTTCCATCAGTTTGCCGTCGACATACAGGCATGACTGACCGGTAGTGGCGTCGTATGTCCAGGCGATGTGTGCCCAGCGGCCCGCAACCACACTGTTGGCGGTATTGCCATAATTGTGATTCATGGCCGACTTGCACCCGTCGAAGTTCACATTGTTCGAGAAACATTTGTCGAGCCCCCAGCCGCCATGCAGCTCATAGCCCGTGAGCTTGCCGCTGCTGTTCGATTCGCGCGTAGCCACGATGCCCTGGGGGCGTCCGTAACTGCGCAAGTAGATGTTGGCGGTGATGGTGATGGCACCGTTGGCGGGAACGCCGAAGTCAGAATGATAAGGGATTTTCATGTAGCGGTCACCGTCGCAGTCGAGTGTGCCGTCAAATGACAGGTCGCCCGAACCGAGCAGCCACTCCATATTGAAAGTGAAGAAGTTCTGCGAGAAGTAATAGCCCGACTGCCCTACCTCGACAAGAGCGCCGATTGTGCCTGTCTCTTCATCGAGTTTCACAAGCGAGGCATACCCGGCATACCCTTTGAAAAGCATGCGGCTGTTCCAGCTCCGCCCCTGGTCGGTGGAGTAGTAGACGTTGATGTCGCGGCGGTAGTCGCTGTCACTGGTGTTCGATGCCACAGCCAGGATAAGGTAGTTCTGACCGTTGTAGTCAAGCGAAATGATATCGCTGTTTGAGCCGCTGCTGGCCTTGCATTCGTCGATGGCGCCTTCTGAAATCTGTGTCCAGGTCTTGCCGCCATCTGTCGAACGCGAGAAACGGTGATACTTCTTGTTTTTGCTAAATGTGCTGTATGTGTTCGAGCGCACACTGCACAGAAGGGTTCCGTCAGAAAGTTCCACGAGTTTCGCCTCGTTGCCATAGCCGCTGACAGGGCCGTTCTTACCGT
>CALJBF010000148.1 GCA_938027385.1 uncultured Porphyromonadaceae bacterium
GTTCGAGCCAGTCGATCGACTCGGCGTCGAGGTGGTTGGTGGGCTCGTCGAGCAGCAGCACGTCGGGCTGCTGCAGCAGCAGGCGGCACAGGGCCACGCGGCGCCGCTCGCCACCAGAGAGTGTGCCCACGACCTGGTCGTCGGGCGGGCATTGCAGGGCGTCCATGGCGCGTTCAAGTTTCGAGTCGATGTTCCAGGCGTCGGCGGCGTCGAGGGCATCCTGCAGTTCGGCCTGGCGCTGGATGAGCTTGTCCATCTTGTCGGGGTCCTCAAGCACGTCGGGGTCGCCGAAGGCGGCGTTGACCTCGTCGAACTCCTTGAGCAGATCCATCACGGGTTTCACACCCTCGCGCACGACCTCGATCACGGTCTTGCCCGGTTCGAGGTGCGGTTCCTGTTCGAGGTAACCAACCGAATAACCCGGCGAGAATACCACCTCGCCCTGGTAGTCCTTGTCGATTCCGGCGATGATCTTGAGCAGGGATGACTTACCCGAGCCGTTCAGACCGATGATGCCGATCTTGGCACCGTAGAAAAACGAGAGGTATATGTTCTTGAGTACCTGTTTCTGAGGGGGGTAGGTCTTCGATACGCCTACCATCGAGAATATTATCTTCTTGTCGTCAGCCATGGCGGTTGATGTATGGTATGGTGTGGTTATTTCTTTCGGGGTTTCGGGTAGCGTGCGGGATAGTCGCAGCGGGTTTTGCCCTGGATGATGTTGTTGAGTTTCGGCCTGATGAACTGCTTGCGCAGGGGTGAGATGTGGTCGATGTAGAGGCGCCCGTAGAGGTGGTCGCACTCATGCTGCACGATACGGGCCAGGAACCCGGAGATCTCCTCCTCGTGGGGCTGGAAGTCGGTGTCCTGCCAGTGCAGGCGTATGTGTTCGGTGCGTTTCACGTTCTCCGAGATGCCGGGAAGGCTCAGACACCCCTCCGAACGGTTTTCCTGTGGCCCGTCGAGAATCTCGATCTCTGGGTTGACGAGCACGAACTTGCGCCCCTTGCATTCGGGGAAGGCATCTGACACCGGGTCGGCGTCGATTACCACGAGGCGATCCGACCTGCCGATCTGCGGGGCGGCGAGGCCCACCCCCTCCGAGGCGTACATTGTCTCGAACATGTCGGCCACGAGCTCTTTGAGTCCCGGGTAGTCGGGGGTGACATCCTTGGCGGTCTCGCGGAGCACCGGACATCCATAAAGATATACGGGTAGTTTCATTATATTGGCTTGTTGTTTATCGAGGTTAGGTAATCGTTGAGGATTATGGCCGCCGATACGCGGTCGACCGTTCCCTTGTCGCGGCGGTCCATTCGTTTCAGGCCACCGTCAAGCATGGCGCGGTGCGCCAGCACCGAGGTGAAACGCTCGTCATAGAATTCCACCGGCAGCGGGGCAACGGCTTTGCGCAGACGCCCTATTGCGGGCTGCAGCCAGCGGTTCGACTCAGAGAGGTCGCCGGTCATGGTGCGCGGCAGACCCACTATAATCAGGTCGACCGGTTCCGCGGCCGTATAGGTCTTGACAAAGTCAATCAGGCGCGGGGTTTCGACCGTTTCAAGCGGGTTGGCCATGATGCGCAACGTATCTGTCACGGCGATGCCGCAACGTTTCTTGCCGAAGTCTATGGCCAGTATGCGTCCCATGTGGCGTATTAAGCTGATTAAGTTGATTAAGCCGACAAAGATACTAAAAAAATCCAAGGGAGGCAAAACAGCGTGCCCCTCGGGGGTGTTATTATAATAAAGTTTCACCTTTGGGGGGCGCGCAGAGCCCCGGATGGCCGGAACACACGGTTCATGCGCCGGGCAATACTGCCGTAATCCATGGTTTTGCGCCACCCCTCAGCAATTATTTATGAGATATGTCACAGAAAGAAAACGAGCGTCTTATCGAGCGCGAACAGGCAAGCGATGTCAATGACCGCCTCCGCCGCGAGGTCAGGAAAGAGAAGAAACGCAACATGGGCAAGATGTGGCTCTATATCGGTGTGGCCGTGCTTATTCTCCTGCTCATACTCTGGCTCACCATCGCCGATTTCTGGGGCGATACCGATGTCGCCGCCGATTTCATTCGGCCCATGTTCTGAGCATAACCCCCACCACTGCATATACACTAATATCGTATATGCACAATAAAGGCGTATAACGAATCACGGCGCCCCTGTCATGACAGTCCTGGCAGGGGCGCCGTTGTAATTTACCCATTTTTAAGGATTGCGGGCACAGGGTCGGCGGCAGTAATATTGCAGTCGAAATCACAAATCAAATCAATGGAAAAATGAAGAAATATCTCATTCTGTTGGCCATGATGTTCATGGGAAATGTGGTGCGTGCCGATAATTCGGCCCTGAGGATTAACCTCGATGGAGGCACCACGGCCACCTACATCCTGGCGTCGAAACCGGTTGTCACATACGAAGAGGGAAACGTGACAATCAAAAACGCGGAACTTGAAGACACCTATCCGCTCGCCGAAGTGAAATCATTCGCTTTCGTGAATAATGTGACCTCGCTACAGTCGGTCGGTGACGGAGATGTCACATACCGTTTCGGCAACAATCTGTTTACCTGCGACGGTCATGACATAAGCGTATATGACCTCTCGGGCACCCTTGTGGCCGCAGGGAAGAACGAAGTCTCGCTTGCAACGCTCGGCAACGGCATCTATGTGGTAAGCGTAGCAGGACGCTCCGTTAAAATATTCAAGAACTGACAAAACCGTAACAACAAAATGAAGAAAATATACACCGCAATAGCAGCCCTCTCTCTCGCAACACCCGTAATGGCACAGATCCCCGTCATGCACATCGAGCTTAATGACGGTTCGGTGCAGACATTCAAGATTGCCGACATCCGCGAAATGACTTTCGGCGAAGAAGAAGAGCCCACGCTCGCCGAAAAGATCGCCGGCGAGTACACCGGTGCCAACACCATGGCCGTGGGCACGCTCGCAACCTATACGGTGCGGATCAAACCGGTGATCACCGCCAATGAAGACGGCACCGTCAACTTCACCTATCCTCAGTACGAAGTGCCCGAAACTCTCATGGGCAATCTCACACTCGGCACGCTAACCATCAGCGATATACCGTATGTCGAGAGCGAGAACGCCTTTTATCTCGACTACAGCGACGCGGGTCTGCAGCAGCACTTCACCTGCGTGACGCCCCAGGGAACCACCTCGATGGATTCTGATTACGTGCTCGGCGCCGGCAGCACTATCCGCATCGAGATTACCGAGGGGGGAATAAAGGTCACCAACCCGTTCAAGCTCGGGGCGATGTCTTTCCCTCTGACAGCCACTTTCGAGGGTAGCAAATGAAACACGCGCACGGCACGTTACATGGAAT
>CALJBF010000149.1 GCA_938027385.1 uncultured Porphyromonadaceae bacterium
GTATTAGATTTAAGGTAAGAAGATTATTCGTCGAGACGACGAGTAATTTTTTTTTGCGCTTTACCCAATCACACTTCCGAGTTAAATTTGGAGGCGGCTCCGACAATCGGGAGTCGTTTTTTGTTATAGAATTGTAACATCACAAAATTAAAGTAGCATATTCACAAAATTCAAGTATTATATTTATGAGAACGAGGTTCATAGCATTGGCAGCGGCACTGGCCGTTGTGACGGGGGGCGCGGCACGCCAGCTTACACCGGCCGAGGCGCTCGCACGCTTGAGTGACAATTCCGGTATGCCCGCGGCGACGAAGGCGCTCGTCGACAATTCTCCGCGTCTGACCTTCACCGCCGAAACCATTGAGGGTGCTCCGGCGGCGTATGTGTTCACCACCCGCGCCGACGGGTTCCTGGTGGTGGCGGCCGACGACGGGGTCACTCCCCTCTTAGGCTACGGCAACGCCGCTGTGAGCGGGGAGGCCATGCCTCCGCAACTGAAATGGTGGCTCGAAGGTTATGCCGCCCAGATAGCTCAGGGACGCACATGCAGCTATGTGTCGATGCCGCGCAAAGCCCAGGCGCGGCAGTCAATCGCACCGATGACAGCCACGCACTGGAACCAGGACGCCCCCTTCAACGACCAGTGCCCTGAGATCAGCGGCTCGCGTGCCGTGACCGGATGCGTGGCCACGGCCATGGCGCAGGTGATGAAATATCACGAATGGCCCGAGGCCGGAACGGGTTCGGTGTCATACACCGACTCTTACGGCAATTCGTATGCGATGGATTTCGGCAAATTCGACTGGACCGACATGCTCGACACATACACCTACACCGGCTCGACACCCGACTTCACCACGGCGCAGGGTTCGGCGGTGGCATATCTGATGAAATCGTGCGGCTATGGCGTGAAGATGAATTACTCGACCTCTGAATCAGGCGCGGTGACGGCAAATGCCGTTTCTGCACTGATCGACTATTTCGGTTATGACAAGGGGCTGTATTCGGCCAACCGCAATTTTTACGGACTCGACGACTGGGAGCAGATAATCTACGACAATCTGACCGACGTTGGCCCGGTGCTGTATGCCGGCTCGAACTTCGACGGCACCGAGGGGCACGCCTTCGTGTGCGACGGCTATTCGACCGACGGCTATTTCCATTTCAACTGGGGCTGGGGCGGCGCCTACGACGGCTATTTCCGCCTCACAGCACTGCAGCCGCAGGGCGTGGGCATCGGCGGCGGCTCGGGCCTGGGATTCAACTTCAACCAGGAGGCAATCCTTGGCATACAGAAACCCACAGCCTCGGCACAGGCGCATGTGACGCCCCTCACGCAGATGGGCAACCTCACCGGTTCGATGCAGAACTCCACGCTGTTGCTCGGTATCAGCTCGGCATCGGGGCAGAACAGCGGTTTCTTCAACCTCAGCTCGGGCACGCTGACCATTGAGCTGGGCGCGATGTTCGTCGACGCGTCGGGTCAGACAACCTGGTTCGGCACCGGACAGACCACCTCGGTGGCACAGTACCGCGGGTTCAGCTCATTCTATGTGCCGATTCCAACTTCTGACGGCACCTATAAGGTCTACCCCGCATGCCGCGTGAACGGCGGCGAGTGGGAGCGCATGCTGCAGGAGATTTCGGCCGTGCAGTTCGTGAACCTCACCGTAGCCGACGGCACGGCGACCGTAAGCGTGCCGGCCGCATCATCACTTGAGGCCACGAATGTGGAGTTCGTTTCCGGATTCTATCTCGACAATTACTATACCGTAAAGGCGAGCCTGACCAACTCGGGCACGGGCGAGATTCTGTGCGGCGTGGCACCCGGTTTCGCCACCGTATCCGACAGCCAGCTCAGCCTGCAGGCCATGGGCGAGACCGTAGCGGTTGACATCACCGGCGGAACCACCAACGAGGTGACGTTCTACTCGACCTTCCGGTCGGTGGCACGCAGCACGTTCGGCGCCGGCGGCTACACATTCGTGCTCTTCGAGCCCTCGACCGGCCGCGTGCTCTACACCGCACCCTGCACGGTGAACGCCAGCCCCGGCACCCCCACCCTCACGGCCACATCGTTCACCCTGGCCGGCGACAATGCGTTCGTCGACCCCCACACGATGCACTTCGACGCATCGGTATCATGTTCGGCCGGGTATCTGTCTACCCCCCTTAGCGTGAACATCTACAAGCTCGAGGGTACCGAAGGCACCTTTGTGACTAGCGTGGCGACCGACGAACCGGTATATCTCGCCTCGGGCGAAAACAGGCAGGTGGGAATCGACTATGACTTCACCAACGCCGTCACGGGGCAGAAATATGTGGCACAGCTCACCTACCCCAAGGGAACCACCGCCACCCCGCTGGGCGACATCTATTTCACCGTCGACAATCCGTCAAGCACCATCACGGCCACAGCCGACAACACCTCGCTGCCGGCCACCTACTTCGACATGCAGGGGCGCCGCATCGACAACCCGGCTGACGGTCAGCTCTACCTGCGCCGCACCGGCGAACATGTCGACAAAGTCATTTACCGCCGTTGACCCCCCTCTGCAATGACCCGCCACGCCATATATCTCTGCGCGCTTGCGCTGACAGCCGCCTGCTCATGCGCAGGCCACCGCAACGCCACCGCCGTGATGAACCCGGAACCGACCCGACAGCCTGTCGCCGGTTCCGGCTCCGGGGCGGCCGGTGCTGACACCCCTGTCGGCACGGATGCTGTCGGCCCTGCCGAAGCAGAACGCACAGTCGGCATCACGGCTCCGAAAGCGGTAGCCTACCGCATGTCGGGCGACTATGCCGACAACGTGCCGGTGACGCTGGCACCCAACGGCACTATAATCTCATACC
>CALJBF010000150.1 GCA_938027385.1 uncultured Porphyromonadaceae bacterium
CGAATGAGGGGTTTCTCCTGAAACTGCCCCACTCCACCGATTAAAAATAGTGAGGCTGTATCCGCGTCGCGGATACAGCATCACGGCTTATCTGGTAATAATCGTGTTTATGCTCAGATTACGCCCTGTTCCATCATGGCGTTGGCCACCTTCATGAAACCGGCGATGTTCGCGCCCTTCATGTAGTTGAGATAGCCGTCGGGCTGCATGCCGTAGCGCACGCACTGCTCGTGGATAGAGGCCATGATCTCGTGGAGTTTGGCATCGACTTCGGCGGCCGACCACTGCAGGTGTTCGGCATCCTGTGTCATCTCCAGACCCGAGCAGGCCACACCGCCGGCGTTCACAGCCTTGCCGGGAGCGTAGTTCACGTGGTTCTCGATGAAAGTGTCGATGGCTTCGGGGGTGCAGCCCATGTTCGATACCTCGGCGACGAGTTTCACGCCGTTCTCAACGAGCTGTTTGGCATCGGCGCCGCTGACCTCGTTCTGGGTGGCGCAGGGGAGGGCGATGTCGACTTTCTGCTCCCAGGGCTTGCGGCCGGGATAGAATGTGGCGCCGGGGAATTTCTCGGCATACGGAGCCACGATGTCGTCGCCCGACGAACGGAGTTCGAGCATGTAGTTGATCTTCTCGCCCGAAACGCCTTCGGGATCATATATATAGCCGTCGGGACCCGAGATGGTCACCACTTTGGCGCCAAGTTCGGTAGCCTTTGTGGCGGCGCCCCAGGCGACGTTGCCGAAACCGGAGATAGCCACGGTCTTCCCCTTCAGATCCTCGTTCTTCATGGCGAGCATGTTCTGAACGAAATAGAGTGCACCGAAACCGGTGGCTTCCGGACGCAGGCGCGAACCGCCGAAGTCAAAGCCCTTGCCGGTGAATGTGCCGGTGTGTTCGTTGACCAGACGTTTGTACATGCCGTACATGTAGCCTACCTCGCGGCCGCCTACGCCGATATCGCCGGCGGGAACGTCACGGTCGGGACCGAGGTTTTTCCAGAGACCCAGGATGAAAGCCTGGCAGAAACGCATGATTTCGCGGTCGCTCTTGCCGCGGGGCGAGAAGTCTGAGCCGCCTTTTGCGCCACCCATGGGCAGGGTGGTGAGGGCGTTCTTGAATGTCTGCTCGAAACCGAGGAATTTAAGGATCGAGAGGTTTACCGATGCATGGAAACGGATGCCGCCCTTGTACGGGCCGATGGCGTTGTTGAACTGCACGCGATAGCCGAGGTTGTTCTGTACCTCGCCTTTGTCGTCGATCCAGGTAACGCGGAAAGTGACGATGCGGTCAGGCTCGACCATGCGCTCGATGATGCGGTTCTTCTCGAACTCGGGATGCTGGTTGTAAACGTCAGCTACAGAGAGCAGGACCTCTTTGACGGCCTGCAGATACTCTTTTTCGCCCGGGTGCTTTGCCTCGAGGGCGTTCATGATATTGTTAATATCCATACCTTATAACTGGAAATAGATAAAAGATTGTAGGTTCTTTGTTTTGTAGCGGATTGCAAAACGGTGAAATATGGGGGCCTCAGCCGAAAATATTTCGCGTTGTTACCCGTCGGCAAATATAGCACTTAATTATTGAATGTGGCTTACTTTTTTGAAAATATTTTTGTGCTTAAAAACACACCTTTTTAACAATTCGCTCCCCGATATGGGCGTATCTTCCTTAAAAATTATTATTTGCCGATGATACAGCCCATTATTGGCAAGATATTTGCATGATTGTTTGTTACATTAATAATGAGAAGATTCACCCCGATGAAACAGGATATATTTGCCCAGGTAAAGGCGAAAATCATGAAAAGGGTCTCTGAAAGGCGTCTGCGCGATGCTCTTTCCGAGGCGCGCTCGCTTGCCGAGACCATGATGAGCTGGGAGGCGTCTGACACTCTGTCACGTGCCGAAGACACTTACCGCCAGATGCTGAGGTATGTAAACCTCGGCGACGGCGACCCGCACCGCGACAGTTTTGCCGCACAGTTCGGCGAGACCGTGCTTGGTGTGGTTGACGGCCTTGAGCGCCAGAACCTGAAAAGCGACACCCCTACGCTTTATTATAATAATGTGCGGTATGAGGAGACGCGCCCTGCCGATGACACCGTACGTCTGCTCGATGAATATCGTGCTCTTATCGGAGGGCGCCAGCTCTTCGATATGGTTTCGGTGAACCGTAGTGCCCCTGATTACATCAATGGACTCAAGCGCCGTGAGGAGCTTGAGCGGCGCATATTCACACGCGTGTGGATCGCGTTCCCGCTTTCAGCCGCCGATGCCGAGGCACTTGACACCGCATTGGCCAGCGATGTTACCCCCGACTATTTCAAGCAGCTATTGGTGTGGGCGCTGATGCTCGGTGCCCTCCAGTATTTCGACCCGCGCCGCATCGAGGTGCTCGCGCTCGCCTACATGAACTCAACGGCGCGTGTAAGTGCCTCTGCGGCGGTGGCTCTCGTGCTGGCGCTTTATGCCGGTCGCCGGCGCACGCTGTCGCCGAAGGCGGCGGCAAAACTTGGCGCGTTGCATGACCTGCCCCGGTGGCAGACCGATGTGCGCCTTATATATATGGAGCTTACGCGTACCCGTGATACCGACCGCATCACCGCGAAGATTCGCGACGAGGTAGTGCCGGAAATGATGAAACTACGCCCCGAAATCTCGCGCCGGTTCTCGACCGAATTACCCACTGATCCCGCCGAACTTGAAGAGAATCCCGAATGGCATGATCTTCTCGAGAAATCGGGCGTGGGCGAGAAACTGAAAGAGATGTCAGAGATTCAGGAAGAGGGGGGCGACGTGATGATGGGTACCTTCAGTCACCTGAAGTCGTTTCCTTTCTTCCACGACGTGGCCAATTGGTTCATACCGTTCCATACCGACCGGAGCGAGTTCACCGCAGGGGTGACAGGCGCCGAGACTTTCGCCGACCTGCTCACCGACATGCCGGTACTCTGCGATTCAGACAAATACTCGATGATGCTGACCATGCTCATGGCCCCGGCAGCACAGCGCGAGATGATGCTCTCGCAGCTCAATGCCCAGCAGGATGCCATAGCCCAGCTGCGTGCGGCGTCGCTCGACACCCGTGTGACCGACCGCCGGGCGGTCATCAACAAGCTTGTGCAGAACCTTTTCCGGTTCTTCAGGCTTTACAGGCGCAAGGGGGAATTCCCGAATCCGTTTGACGGCGCCCTGATTCTGAGCGATGTGGCGTGGCTCAAACCCGAGATTGACGACCCCGAACTGCTGAATCTTGTGGCCGAGTTCTATTTCTCGCACGGATATTATGCCGAGGCGCTTGAGGCATACCGCCACCTCGCGGCATTGCAGGCGCCCACGGCATACGTCTACCAGAAGATGGGTTACGCGCATCAGAAACTCGGCGATGCGGCACAGGCTGTGGCGAACTACGAGAAATCGGAGATGCTTGACCCCGGCAGTGCATGGGCCCTGCGTCTGCTGGCCCGCTGTTACATGCAGCTGGGCGAGTACGGCCGGGCTGTCGAGGCGCTGACACGCCTTGAGGCCATAAAGCCCGACGTCGTGAACAATGCCCTCATGCTCGGGCACTCGTATGTGGCGCTTGCCGATTATGACAATGCCGCACGGGCCTATTTCAAGGCCGAGTATCTTGGCGCGCGCCCCGAGAAGGTGCTCAGACACCTTGCATGGACGTTGCTGATGAAACATGACTATGAGCGTGCGCGCGAGTATTATGAGAAGGCAATACGCGAGACCGGTGCCCGCGACGAGGATTTCCTCAACCTCGGCCATCTCGATCTTGCCGAGAACCGCTATCAGGAGGCGTTGCAGTCATATCGCCGCAACATCGAACAGCGCATGGCATCCTCGTCGCTCAGCCGCCACGACGCCATCGAGCGGTTCATCGCCGACTTCAAGACCGATACCCCGGCCCTCGCGACCCTCGGCATCGATACCTCGGTCATCCCCATGATCATCGACTCCATCCTCTACTCCTTCTGATAGGTTTTTCAGGCGTGGGTCAGGATTTGTTGCGGCGGAGGAAACGGTCGGTGAGCCATTGCCTTACGGGTTCGTCATATACTTTCAGGCAGGCGTAGGCTATGGCTATCGAGACAATCAGTATGCTCACCGCCACCCAGATATGGGTGGCAAGCGGTGCGTCGGGATGACGTGACGCCCAGCTCATCTGCATGTATATCAGTGGGTAATGGGTGATGTAGAGCGGATATGAAATGGCACCCAACCATTTGCAGAGCGGCAGCATGCGTCGTCCTGCGATCGGACTGCCCGCTCCGGCGGCAACGATTGCCGGGAAAAGCAGCAGTATCGCCACTGCGCAGAAAAGACCGTTGGCGATATTGGGTGTGTCGCCTCCAAGATGCGGCATGGTCATGATGGCCATAAGCGCTACTGACAGCCACAGGAATCCCCGGCGCCCGATATTGAGCCGCCATCCGAGCCGGTAGAGCAGCAGACCGCCGAAGAATGGGTAGAGCAGACGCCCCACGCCGATGTAAAGCTGTTCCCAGCTCATGCCGAAACCGCCTATAACGGTGTAAGCGGCCGAACTGCGCGGCTCAAGTATGCCGAAAACGTCAATGTTCAGGCAGATGTCAACGGTCATGAGCGCCGAGGCGGCCACGAAGACCGTCAGTACCACTTTTGAGAAGTGGCGCACCACGGTGGCATACAGTATGTTGGCCACATATTCGAACATCAGCGACCATATCGGGCCGTTGATGGCGTTGATTTCCCCCCAGCCGCGTATGTCGAGCGACGGCGGGGTGGGGAACATGAAACACCCCAGTATCATCAGCAACAGCAGTTTCCACCATGGTGTCTGCATCACCGGCTCGAGCCATGGGGCGTCGCCGAAATAGAAGAGGAACCCGCCGATGGCCAGCCCCATGATTACCATAGGTTCAAGTCTTATGAGTCGCCGCTTGTAGAAATCCCATTGCGACATGTCGCGGCCCCAGCGGTCATCGTAGGCATAGCCTATCACGAATCCCGACAGGATAAAGAAAAAGTCCACCGCCAGATAACCGTGGTTCACGATCTGGTGGCAGGGACCTTTTGAATATGTCTCGAAAAGATGGAAGATCACCACCATTATGGCGGCGACACCGCGCAGGCCGTCAAGGATTTCATAGCGCGGTTTTGATGATAATATGGCTGTCCGGCTCATCTGTGGCAAAGATTGATGAAGATTTTGACCACAAAGTTAGCCAGATATTCCGGAATTCACCGCATCTTCCCGTCAAATAGACGAAAAGGATGTCAGAACTCGAAGATTTCGAGCGAGACGGTCGACAGCTCTTCCAGGCGCGGCAGCAGTTCCTTGAAATGGGGTGTTTTCTGATGCGCCTCCAGGTCGTGGCGGTTCTGCCAGGTCTCGATGATCATGAACCGGTCGTCGTTGGTCTGGCTACGGTAAAAGTCATAGTCGACACATCCCTTGTCGTGGAGCGACAGTTCGGTCAGTTTTGTGGCGGTTTCCGTGAGTTTCGTGCCGTTTGCGGCATCTGTGAGTGTGAGTGAAACGTTGAGTCTTATCATTTTGTCGTGTTGTTTTGTGTGGTTGTTTCGGGTTGCAGGGGTTTGCCCTGGGCAAGTCGCTCAAGGTGCTCGGGTGTGAGCAGGGTGTGACGGCTGTCGAGGCTGATGTTGTTAAGCTCCATCGCGGTCAGCGGCCGTGCCGATGTGAGTCCGGCGGGTATTTTCGTGTTGTCAGTCATCACGGTTTGTGAAATGGGGCAGGATACGGTTCAGGGCCAGAAGTACGAACAGATAGGTGAATCCGAGGGCGAACAGGCCCGGGGTGAAGGGCCACAGGTGCCTGTGCCATCCGCCGGCCAGGTAGCAGAAAAACTGCACCCACAGCGTAAGCTGCACACTCACGCAGAGCGTACACCAGTGGCGCGCCCGGAACTTCTGATACCAGATGCTCCATACTGTGAACGGCAGGCAGCACAGGTTTATAAGCGCAAGCCAGTGTATGGCCGCGGGTGCCATCAGCAGCGCCAGCAGACTCACACCGAAGTAGGTGAATCCGACCTCGCTCCAGCTGAATATGCCGAAAAACGACGATGCGTCTGTCTTCAGTATCGAGTCGCATCCGCCGGCCTGCAGTACGCCGCACACTTTGTCGGCCATCGGGTTCTTGATGCTTAGCGATTTCTGCACCAGCATGTATGTGAACCACAACCCCGCGCAGTCTACAACTATGAGCGCAAGTACCGAGGGGTAGCGCCATGTGCCGTTGCTTACAAGCAGATATGCGGCAAGTCCTGCGGCCAGTATCCACAACAGCCAGTGCTTGGCCGCGGTTATGCACTCCATGCGGCGGTGTGCCCTGTAGTCTTGTTCGGCAGCTCCGTCATTCACCCGGGGCAACAGCACTGCTCCGGTCCAGGCGGCGCGGAACTCGTCGGACGGCATTGTCTCGTTTACCCCTTGGGTGAGGTATTCCACGCCGTCGGCGCCGATGCGGGTTACGATCACAAGACCTCCGCGGGTCTGGGCTATGAACGGCGGTGCAAGGCGCGGCAGCTCTGATTTGTCGCTTATGGAAAGCGCGGCTGAATCCACACCATACTCCTGCAAAAGCTTTGACACACCGAACAGCGTCTTGAACGGCATGGCGTCAAAACGCTGTTCGGTGTAGTCTGCCGTAAACGGCACGCCGAGCGCCGTCAGCAGGTCTGAAACAATAGTATGGTCGGTCTTTGCCATCGGCACTCGCTGCAGCTTACAGATATGATTCTATTTTTGAAAGCAGTACCTGTCCGTCCATCTCGCCGCTCTGGCGCCAGACTTCCTTGCCGTCACGGTAGACGATGAACGTGGGGAGCGATTCCACGTTGAGGCTGTCGGCGGCTTCCTGATTCTTGTCGATGTCGAACTGGTAGATGTCTGCGCGACCGTCGAGCAGTTCCTTGATCTGTTCGACCACGGGCATCATGCGTTGGCAGTGAGGGCACCAGGTGGCGAAGAATTCCACCATTACCACTTTTGAGCTGTTGATTATATTGTTATAGTCCATAGCAGTTAGGTAAATCGGTTTTCGCTGATATAACGGCCTCGGCGAAACGATTGTTTGTGGGTGAGTTTTAAAAATTGTAATTTTGCGCGATGAATATACGCAAGTTCAAAGGCTATCTGCTCGGATTTGTGGCCGCGGCAACCTACGGTCTGAATCCGTTGTTTGCCCTGCCTC
>CALJBF010000151.1 GCA_938027385.1 uncultured Porphyromonadaceae bacterium
GGAGCATCGGCATCTGTCTCGATGCGGTCAAGGGCGTCCGGCACGGGAATGGTGATCTTGAACAGCCCGTTGCGGTTGGCAGTATATGTCTCGGGGTCGTTGAGCTCGCGGTAGATGATACCCTCGGCGGGGAATGTGATTTCGCCGCTCTCGGCATTGAATGATCCGTACCACTGTTCGGGGGCCTCACCGTTCTTTTCGGCATATTCCACGCGGTCGCATACATATATGAGGCCGTCGCCGGCTACGCCGAGGGCGCTTTCAGGCAGACGTACCTTTGCCGGATCGGTAAGGTCGAGATAGAGGTAGTGGTTGTGTTCGCAGAAGAGGGCGCCCGCGTAGTAGGGCCACTGTTCGGTGCGGTAGGGGTTTACCACGCGCACAAGGTTGGCGTCGGTGAGGTTGCGCTCTACGGTAATGTCGAACGAACTGGGCTCCACATCGCGGTATACCGAGGCGATGAGGTCTTCGCCCATCCTTCCGGTACCCTCTACGGGTGCCCAGTTAGCGGCATTGTCGCTTGTGACGAAGAATGTGACAGCCGATCCCGAGCCTTCGATATATTCGCCGCCGGCGTCAACAGCTACGGCGAAAGCGGTTCCGGCCGTCATCGGGTCGGTGACTGTCATCGAATACATCTGTTCGGCCTCGATCTCGCGCCCCTGGCCCTGTACTGCAAGACTGGCTATGAGGCTGTAAAGGTTCTCGGAATATGTAAAACGGCCGGGTGACACATACAGCAGGAGTTTTGCGAATGTGCCTTCGGTGGATACACCCACACGCAGCGCGCCTTCCACGGCACACTGGTCGGCGAGCATGATATAGGTCGTGGCAGACATTGCCGGCGGGGTGTCTTCGGGCATTGTCACGCGGAAACGGCCGTCCATGTTGCAGACTGTCATGCCGCCACCCTGCTGATAGAACAGCGAACCTTCGGGGAACGAGATCAGGTGGCCGTCGTATGTGCCGAAAACATCGCCATACGAGGCGACGACATCGCCCGGGCTGGCACCCATCTCAATGAAATAGCCGCCCATGCTCCCTATGGTGAGGTTCCCCTTGCCGTTACCGGGGTCGAAACCCAGGTCCTGGGTGGGCACATACACATAGTCGCTGTTACGGGCATTGATAAGCAGGTCGTTGCAGTTGCCGTCGGGAGCGATGTGGGCGTATGGTTTCACAAGCTTAAAAAGTCCGGGGGTGGCGGTGCTTTCCTGAACCTCCACCTCCCAGGTGTTCGGTTCGGGTTCCTGTATTGAGGTCAGGTAGGCGTCGGTGTAGACCGCCATGCCGAGCGAGCGCCATTCAGATGATGCGTCATCGGCCTTAAGGGTTGCCGCAGGCATCGGCGCGTTCAGCGGTGTGAGCGAGAAACCCGCGCGGGTGGCGTCAAGCACCTGCACATGGCTGTGGGGCAGGAGCGCCTCGGAAACTTTTCCGGATGCCGTGGCTGAAACCGAACCGGCTATCGCCACTGCGGTCAGCAAAGTGTAGAATCTGGTCATAGATGAATATTGAAAACTGTATTATGTGAGTTATAGTGTCTTGCGTGACAGTCAGAGGTGTATGTCCAGGGTTGCATCTGACATGCATTTTGCAAATGTATATACAAATATCCGATTAAAAAAATATCCCGCCCACAAAAATCCGGGAATAGGCAACAATCTCCGTTTTAACGGTTTTAAAAGCGGTTTTGTCGGTGTTTTTGCATGATGCACGGCTCGTCTTATGTTAAATAATTTGGAAGTTCAGACAAAAGGTGTACCTTTGCGGGTGAAATCTCGGTTTCAGGAGCGGCCCCCGCGAGGGGTCGGCCGGCTTGCCGATAAGCCGGCAGGGAACAGGGGTGAGAATCCCCGACAGACCCGCTGCTGTGTTTCCCGATACATGTGCCTGACTCAGTGCCACTGCGCTTTATGCGCGGGAAGGCGTCAGGCGCGATGGGATCAGTCAGAAGACCTGCCTGAAACTTTCGCCGGCGAGGGTGTGCCCCGTGGATATGGGCCGCCGAGGTCGGAGAGATTAAACGGACCATGACATCTGTTTAACTCTTAAAACTATACTGACCATGAGGAAAACATTACTCTCATGCATCGGTCTGCTGGCGGTCGCCTTGACTGCCCGGGCCGAAACCGTCACCGGTAAGACCAGCTGCTCGCACTACGGTGTAACCACCGAGGATATGGCAAACGGCATGGTGACATCCTCCAAACCCTACTTCACTATCTATGTGGAGCAAGGAGAAGGCTCCAAGGCTCCGAAAGGGAGCAAAGGCGCATATGGCAACAGCCCCACACTGTACCTTTTCGAAGGGAACCAGGTACGTGTGGTGAACAACTATCCCGACGACATAACAATCAAGCGCATCAAGATCAACGGACTCGGCTACAATACAGCCGACGGCTGGTTCTGGAAGTACGGCTATGCCTCGTCAGGCTCGCTGTCGATTCTCAAGAACTATTACGGATACAATGACGAAGGTAAGTATGTGGGAACGCCCGGCGAATGGAACGGCGCGACTAATAACTATGTCTGGTGCCAGTGGGATCCCGCCGAGGGTGAGAATCCCGCCGAAGTGGTTATCCGTCCGCAGGCATATCTCAGGAACGGCACACCTACCGAATGGCCTCCTGTGCTCAGCTACCAGGACGGCTCAATCCGTATTCAGAAGGAGATTGAGGTCGAATATGAGAAACAGGCGGTGGCTGTGGAGAGTGTCGCCATCAATCCATCGTCAGTGGTGATGGAAAAGGGTGAGACCATGGTGCTGCAAGAGGTTTTCCAGCCCGCTCTTTCCGACGACTGGGGTTCGGACTGGTCGACATCAGACAGTAATGTGGCCACAATATCAAACTATTCCGGCACTCTTACAGCCAAGGGAACAGGCGAGTGTGTGATTACGCTCACACACAGGGCCACCGGACTCACAGGTACCTGCAACGTCAAGGTAGTGGTAATGCCAACAGAGGTGACGCTTGACCGCACCGTGGCTACCATGATAAAGGGTGAGACCCTGCAGCTTGCAGCCACGCTCCTCCCTGCCGATGCCGATGATACGCTTGTGTGGACATCGACTGACGAGACTGTCGCCACCGTCGATACCCAGGGTAACGTAACCGCCCTGAAGACCGGGGCGACCACCGTCACCGTTACCGACATCAAGGGGCATACGGCCACATGCGAGGTCACAGTCACCAATCCGGTTGCCGCCGTGACTCTTGACCGTACCGAGGTTGCTATGATTAAGGGCGAGACCCTGAAACTGACCGCCACAGTCACCCCCGCTGATGCCGACGATACCGCCGTGGCGTGGACGACCTCTGACGAGGCCGTGGCAACTGTCGACGAAGATGGCAACCTGACAGCCGTTGCTACCGGAACGGCTACTGTCACCGTGACCGATGCCGAGGGGCACACCGCCACCTGCGCCGTCACCGTGACCAATCCCGTAACCGCCGTGACTCTCGACCGCACCGAGGTTGCGATGATCAAGGGTGAGACCCTGAAACTGACCGCAACAGTCACCCCGGAAGATGCCGACGATACTGCTGTTGCATGGACGACCTCTGACGAGGCCGTGGCAACTGTCGACGAAGATGGCAACGTCACCGCCGTTGCTACCGGAACTGCCACCGTCACCGTGACCGACGCCGAGGATCACACCGCCACCTGCGCCGTCACCGTGACCAATCCCGTAACCGCCGTGACGCTCGACCGCACAGAGGCTGCGATGTTGCGTGACGAGACCTTGCGCCTGACCGCAACAGTCACCCCTGAGGATGCCGATGATGTGTCTGTGACATGGAGTTCTGATAACGAGGATGTGGCCTCGGTCGATGCCGAAGGTCTCGTGACGGCTCTTTTCACAGGCTCTGCCGTCATTACGGCTACCGATGCCGAAGGTCACACCGCCACCTGCGCAGTTTCAGTGACACATCCGGCAGCATCAATCGTGATTAACAAGACCTCGGTCACCGTCGAGAAAGGGAAGAGCGTCACCCTCACGGCTTTCGTGCTGCCAGAGGATGCCGATGATCTCACGGTTACATGGACATCGTCAGACGAGGCTGTAGCCACCGTTAACGACGGCGAGATTACCGGTGTGGAGAAAGGTACAGCCGTCGTGACAGCCGCCGATGCCGAGGGGCACTCCGTGCAGTGCGACGTCACCGTGATAGCTGACTCTGCAATCGCCGCCATCTTCGCCGACGGCGCTGTTGCCGACGTCTGCAGCATGCAGGGCATTACCGTGCTGAAAGATGCCACCGAGGCCGACCTGCATCGCCTCGCCCCCGGCCTCTACATCATCGGCAACCGTAAAGTAAGCATACACTAATCCCTATACCCCCCTTTTGACGGCGGGGCGTCACGGTCATCTACCTGCCGTGGCGCCCCGTCCTTTTTATGATGAAATTATTGGTTGTCGGGTTGTAGCTGGAAACAAATCAGTAGGGGAAGGCGGGGGTGCCGAGGATGAGCCAGCGGAGGCCCCAGGTGAGGATGAAGGCGTAGATGCCTGCCAGGGCGTCGTCGAGCATCACGCCCCAGCCGTGAGGCACCGCCTCCATGCGGCGGCAGCCGAGGGGTTTGAAAATGTCGATTATGCGGAAACATCCGAATCCCCACAGCGCCAGCAGGGCCGTGAGCCACGGGTGCCCTGCCACGGGTGCCACCAGCGCCGGAATCCATGAGCCGATGTATTCGTCGATTATGACGGCGCGCGGGTCTTCGCCCCAGTAGCGTTCCATGACGCGCGAGGTCCAGGCACCCGCTACCATTGTCACGACAATAAGGGCGAGCGTTACCCAGAAAAGCGCTTTGAGCGGCAACAGCAGGTATAGGATGTACCACGCGACCAGGGCGGCGAAAGCGGCGTATGTGCCGGGAGCACCGGGCAGAAAGCCGATGCCGCAGCCGGTCGACAACATTTCATGGAATCGCGGAGCCACGCCCCGCTTGCGGTAGTTGTTATCGCTCATGGTTACAGATGGTCAAAGGTGATGAATTGCCATTGGCATGCACGGGATGATTCGGCGGCGTTTACCGTATCAGGACTTTCTGCCCCTCGATGATATAGAAACCCTGCGGCAGGGTGAGACTTGTGCCGCGGTCTACGAGCCGTCCGGTAGGCGACCAGGCGCTGATTGTCGAGCCGTCGGCGGCACGCACCATTGTGCCGCGGATGTCGAGCCGTGGATGCAGGTCACTCTCTATCTCGTCAATGGGACTCGACGAGCGCAACTCCCAGCCGAGTATGGGTAGTGTGGAGCCGTAGGCCTGCGGGGCACGGCGGTAAACAGTGTCTTCGTAAGGGTAGTCAAGAACCGATGCCTGGCGGTCGAGTGCCGGGAGGCTTTCGTTGAGGTAGTCAATCCCTTCGGCCGACGACAGCCGGGCGGTGGTCATGGCCACAGCGCCGTTCTGGCTGACATCGCCCGAGAGTGCGGTGTCGTAACAGCAGCCTTCCATCGTGCCGGTCCATATCAGTTCCGGAATGTCTGATGCGATGGGCGCGGGCGAAATCTCGAAAGCCTCGCTGTAACGGCCCGAGATACGTCCGGCATTGTAGCATGCGGCGAAATCCACGCGCGTGTAGGCCATGGCGGCGATGCCGCCGCAGGCGCCCGCGCGGCGCGATGTCACATGTCCGGTGTTGTAGCAGCCGTAGATGCAGATGGTGCCGTCGGCGCGCCCCACGATGCCGCCCGCTCCGGCCTCGGTGGTCTGCACCTGGCCGTGGTTGCAGCAGCCGTAGATGAGTCCGCCGCGCATGTCGCCCACGATGCCGCCGGTGCGGGTGCGTCCGTCGGCACGGCCGTCGTTGCTGCAGAAGATGATGTCGCCGTCCCATACGCGGCCGGCCACCATGCCGGTGTTGCCGTCGCCCGAGATGTAGCAGTCGGCGCCCATGTGTAGGTTACACACGGTGCCGCCGTTATCGATGGATGCGAACAGTCCGGTGGCCTCGCCGGTCACCGTGTCAAGTATCGTCAGGCCGGATATAGTATGGAACAGGCCGTCGAACGTACCCTCGAAGGAGGTCGAGGTGGCGGCCTCGTCGCCGCATACGCCTATCGGGGCGAAATCCTCGTAAAGAGACATGTCGAGGTCGGTGTCAAGCACCACAT
>CALJBF010000152.1 GCA_938027385.1 uncultured Porphyromonadaceae bacterium
TCAATGCTGTCGGGCGGCGTAGCGCAGTATTTCGGGGCGGAACTCGAAATGCATGGTGTCGTAATGGTACCAGGCACCTCCCCAGATGAAACCGTGGCGTTCGAAAACATCCACAAGCTGCGCCGGGATGCGGTTATGGTAGGCGATGCGGTCGGTTTCGGCGGCACTCGGATTCTTCCATAACCAATAATCCGATTTGTCAACGGCAATGTCAAACGCTATTCCGTAACTGTGGGCGCTCTGACGCTCGGCGCCACGAACCTTGCGCCAATAGAACGACCCCGAGCTTTTAAGATAAGGTTTCAGCTCAGGATACGCCACAAGCTCTGCCGCCACGGCGCGCAGACTGTCGGCCGCGCCGTTAACGGCGGTGAAATCGACCTTCTGGCCAAACCAAGACACCGGCATGAGATGACGCTGCACCTCGGCGGCCGACGCCCCGTACATTGCCTTGAAAAGCGGTTCGCACCGCGAACGCCCCGCATCGGCCAGATACTCGGGCGGCGACTGGCGTGAATATGTCATAGAGAACATATCCTCGGGGTCGCTATGGTCAAGCATGGTCACGAAATCCTTTTCACGGCCGTCATCATACTCAATCTCCGTACCGTCTGCCAGCGTGAGCCGGTTGTCGGCGTATGACTTCACCATGTCGGGATAGGCATCCAACAGAGCCGCGGCACCGGCGGGAATTTCAGACACCGGCACACCCGTCACAACAGTATCGCAGGCCGTTGCCACGGTATCGGCGGCAACAGGCGCCCCCGGTGCGCCGGCATTATCAGCTCCACCACGCAGTGAGCACGCCGTGGCGCCCAGCAGACACGCGCAAAGAGCCACGACCGGCACCCGGCATGACAATAACGGCTTATTCATAAGACTTTATGAACATCACATTGTCGCGTTCAAGCTCTGAGAGCTGACCCGTGACGTCGGTATAGCGCGGCGTGTACCATGAGAACTGCGAGAAATATTCGCGCAGGTCATCGCTCTTGAATATATATCCGTGTCGCGCATAAATGGCGTTGCGCAGTATGCGCCGATCGGCAAGCGACATATCGGCGATGTCACTGTATTCCACACGGCGTTGCGACAGCCAGGCGAAATCCTCCTCCACGGCGGCTACAGCCATCTCATCTACATCGACAACGTCGGTTTCCGGAACCTCCGCCTCCACGACTTCGGCATAGTCGGTGATATATTCTTCGGCCGCCTTGTGGCTCAGGAATCTGAAACCGAGCCACGCAAGCGCACCCGCAAGCACTATGGCGCCGAGCACGATTCCAACGATGGCACCGGCTCCGAGACCTTTCCTCGGGCGGGGCTGATAGGGATACGGCGGCTGTTGACCCGGAAACGGCCCCTGCGGCCCTGGGTATATGGGTTGGGGCTGTTGATAAGGAGGTTGCTCCTGATATGGTATCTGCTGGCCCTGATAAGGTACTTGCTGAGGAGCCTGCTGAGGCTCCTGTGGCTCTTGCTGTTGTTGCTGTGGCTGTGGCTGTTGCGGGCCAAAGCCGAAGTCGGGCATATTGGAATAGTCTGACATGAGGGGTGTATGGGTTGAGGTGAATGATTAATCCGGGTCATCAGGGTCGTCAGGCCGGTCAAGCCTGTCAATCTCCCTGAGCCAGAGCGCCGACGAGGCATCAGAGGGCATGCGCCAGTCGCCGCGCGGCGAAAGGCATACCGACCCCACCTTGGGGCCGTCGGGCATGCACGAACGCTTGAACTGCTGGTTGAAGAAACGGCGGAAGAAAGTCTTGAGCCAGTGCCGAATCACATCGGGCGCATAGTCGTCGCCAAAAGCCGCACGCGCAAGCATATAGATGCGGCGCGGCCCCTCGCCGTTGCGCAACAGATGGTAGAGGAAGAAATCGTGCAATTCATACGGGCCGACAAGATCTTCGGTCACCTGCGCAATCTCGCCGTCGGGATTCGCGGGGAGGAGCTCGGGCGAAATCGGGGTGTCGATGATGTCGACCAGCGCCTCGGCCATATCGGGATTCTCGGCACGGAAAGCGAACCACCGCACAAGGTAACGCACCAGGGTCTTGGGCACCGAGGCATTGACGCCGTACATCGACATCTGGTCGCCGTTGTAGGTGGCCCACCCGAGGGCGAGTTCCGAAAGGTCGCCCGTGCCGATGACCATACCACCCGTCTGGTTGGCCACATCCATCAGTATCTGGGTGCGTTCGCGGGCCTGCGAGTTCTCGTATGTGACATCGTGTACCGAGGGGTCATGCCCGATGTCGGCGAAATGCCGCTCTACGGCAGGCCCGATGGGAATCTCGCGGATGGTCACACCCAGAGCCTCCATGAGTTTCATGGCGTTGGAATGCGTGCGCCCCGTGGTGCCGAAACCGGGCATCGTTATGGCGGTAATCCCATTTCGGCTGAGCCCCATACGGTCAAAAGCACGGCATGTGACAAGCAGGGCGAGCGTGGAGTCCAGGCCCCCCGAGATGCCCAGCACCACATTGCGTGTGCGCGTAGACGACAGACGCTGTGCCAGACCGGCCACCTGGATATTTATGATCTCGTCGGCGCGGCGGTCGATCTCGGTGTCATCGCCGGGGACGAACGGATGCCGGTCGACGGTGCGGATCAGTTCGGGCCCCTTGCGGTTCTTTCCCGTCGACTGAGCGAGGTGTCTGAGACGGTCACGAAGTTCGTCGGGCGACTCCATGTTCATCAGGTCGGAAAGCTCGAGCTCAGCAGCTGCGTCGATCTTGAACGGATCGAGGTTCTCGCGACGCGCACAGTCGGCGAAGGTGCCGGTGTGCAGACGGTCGTGACAGAGCAGGTCAATATCTATATCCTGCACCACAAACTGAGCGCCGTTCTGCCAGCGCTTGTTGCATGCCAGGATGCGGCCGTTCTCGGCGATGATTGCCTTGCCGTCGAAGACAAGGTCGGTCGATGACTCGCCGAACCCGGCCGACGCATATATATATGCGCAGCGGCAACGTGCCGACTGCGACGCCACCAGGTCTTTCAGATAGTCGAGCTTGCCCACCTGGTCGGGCGATGCCGACAGGTTGGCAATCACCGTGGCACCGGCCATGGCGGCATGGCACGAGGGGGGTATGGGTACCCACAGATCCTCGCAGATCTCTATGCCCACAGTAACGCCGTTGATGTTGAACAGGCGGTTTGAGAGCGGCGTCTCATAGATGGTCGACATATCGTCGCCCACCGTTCCGTGAGTGAACATTCGCCGCTCATAAAACTCGTTATAGTCAGGTATATAGCTTTTTGCCACCCGGCATTTCACGGCACCCTTGTATATCACCAGCGCGCAGTTATAGAGACGGTTGGCCATCAGCAGCGGAGCACCAACCACCAGCGCGGTATCAAGCTCACGCGTTTCGGCGCAGATGGTGTCGACAGCCGCACGCGCCGCCCCTAACAGCTCCGAATTGTGAAAAAGGTCGCCGCAGGTATATCCCGTCACGCAAAGTTCGGGAAAAACGGCAAGTTCCACGCCGAGCTCATCGACCCGGCGCGCCATATCTACGATCCCCTCGGCATTCGCGCCGGGATCGGCCACAGTAACAGGCGGCACACATGCGGCCACCCTGAAAAATCCATTCTTCATGACAGAAGTCTTTTAAACTTTTTCTTCGAAAAGAATTTGAGGCTGTTTTTGAGCTGATTTTAACCGAATTTGAGGGAGCGATGCGGGCATCGTGACCGAAAATGAGGTTAAAAGCAGCCAAAAAGAGGCCAAATTCTTGAAGAAGAGTTTTTTTGAAGTCAGATAAGAAAAAGTTTAAATGACTTCATGGCAAAGTAAAGATAAAGTGCGGTGATTAGCAAATTTTCCGGTTGAAAAGCGCCGGGCACGGGGTCAAAACGGCCACACCGGTATTTAAATGGCAAAAAATTTGGCTATTATCAAAAAAATCCGTTACTTTGCACTCTGTTTTAAGGCACCCGCGTTGAAAGCCTCCGGCCGTGATGCAGCCGGGGTGATATGAGAACCGAGATGGCGGCCGAACAAACACGTCGGCAGGCAGACCACCCCGAGTGGCTGTCGGCCCATTCATTTTGAACCCCACAAAACGAAAATCCAACCAACAGCCATGTCTAAAATTTGTCAGATCACAGGCAAAAAAGCGATGACCGGTAACAACGTGTCGCACTCAAAGCGCCACACCAAACGTCGTTTCAATGTGAACCTTTTCAACCGCAAATTCTACTGGGTAGAACAGGACACCTGGGTGCTCCTTACCGTATCGGCCGCCGGCCTCCGCACCATCAATAAAATGGGTCTCGACGCCGCCCTCAAGCAGGCCGCCGAGAAAGGTTATCTCACCACAATCAAACAGCTCGACTTCTGATTAAGCCGACACTAAAGCTCATAAAACAATGGCAAAGAAAGCAAAAGGCAACCGCGTACAGGTGATCCTCGAATGTACCGAACACAAGGCATCGGGCATGCCCGGCACCTCTCGCTATATCACCACCAAAAACCGTAAGAACACCACTGAGCGTCTTGAGCTTAAGAAATACAACCCTATCCTCAAACGCGTCACCGTTCACAAGGAAATCAAATAATACTCTCACTCTCCAGTCTCACACCTAAAATAATTTTTG
>CALJBF010000153.1 GCA_938027385.1 uncultured Porphyromonadaceae bacterium
GGGCGCGGCGTATGTTGGCCACGGTGATGTCGGCGAAATCGGGGTTGCCGGGGCCGTTCGAGATGAACAGGCCGTCGTAGGGGATGGTCAGGAAGTCGTAGTCCCAGGGCACAAGCACCACCTTCACGCCGCGGCGGGTGAGGCAGCGGATAATGTTGTATTTCGTGCCGCAGTCAACGAGCACCACGGTCTTCTCCCCCTCGCCGAATTCCTGCGGCTCGCGGCAAGATACCTTGGCTATGAGGTTCTCGGTGTTGGGGTCCGAGAACTCCACCTCGTCGGGTTTTTCAAAATATATCTTGCCGAGCATCGAGCCTTTCTCGCGCAGATGCTTGGTCAGGGCGCGTGTGTCGATGCCGTAGATGCCGGGAATCTTCTCGTCCCTGAGCCATTCGTGTAGCGAGCGTGTGGCAAGCCAGTGGCTCGGTTCCCACGAATAGTCCTGTGCTATGATGGCGCGGCAGTGTATGCGCGAACTTTCCAGGAACTCGCTGACCGAGTCCTTCTCACGTTCGGGCGGAACGCCGTAGTTGCCGAGAATGGGATATGTGGTAACAAGAATCTGACCCTCGTAGGAGGGGTCCGTCAGGCTTTCGGGGTAGCCGGTCATCGCCGTGTTGAAAACTACTTCGCCTGCTGTCGGGGCCTCATGGCCAAATGATTTGCCTTCAAAGACGGTGCCGTCTTCGAGCATCAGATAGGCTGTGCGTGGATTTGGCATACTGATGATGGGTTTCGTGACCACAAAGTTACGCTTTTTTTCGCAACCCCACAAACGGGGCGTTAATTTTCCCGGTGGCGTGTCACGCCGATACCCTCGCTGAGAGGTGGAATGGTCAGGTGCGGGAGGATTCGCGTTCGCCGGAGGAGCGGCGCACGTGGCGCACTTTTTCGCGCCCGAATGTCCAGGAGAGCCTGAGGGTGAGGGCGCGCGAATGGATGTCGTTGCGCACGTTGGCCCAGAAACCGGTGTAGCGCGATTCAGAGCGGGTCACGTTCCACCCGAACGGGTCGTTTACAGAAAGCGTGAGCCACAGGTTTGCCGCCTGGAGGTTGTAGCGTAGGTCGCACCCCGCGAGCGACAGGGCCGAGTAGCGTGTCATGCGGTCGTGCCACGGAAAAAGGTGTGTGAACCTGACGTCGAGGATGAGTGTCTTCTGCCGGTTGAGCATCAACGAGGTGTTAAGTTCGAGTTTTCCGCTCCAGCTGCAGGCGTCGGTGTCTTTGAAATCGGGTACCTTTGACTTTGCGAAAGTGTGGAATATCTCACCCCCGAGTTTGATACGCCACCATGGGGTGAGCGAACGGTTATATGAGGCGTATAAGCCGCTCTTGCCGGTATCGAGGCCATTCTCCGGAAGGGTGTACTGGGCACCCCCGGCATCGAACCGGGTTATGGGGCAGACTGCATCGTTGTTGTACGAACAGTAGAGTACGGCGTATATGCCGCGCATGCTGAAATTGATTTCGGCGTTGTGCGACAGTGACGGCCGGAGGTCGGGATTGCCGGAAAACCAGTCTGATACGGTGGTATAGTAGCGGAACGGATCAAGGTCTCTGAATCCGGGGCGGGTTATCCCCATAGAATATGATGCCGACACACGGGCACCTGCTGCGGAACACCAGCTGAGATTGATTGTGGGGAAGAGGTGGCCGTAACTGCTGTGGTGACGCAGGTTGCCGGAGAACTGGCGCCCTTTGACAACGGTGTGCTCATAGCGCAGACCGATTCTGCCTGAAAATGCGCTGCCGAGATTTTTCCAGGCGCTTGCATACAGGGCGGTGGTGTGTTCGCTGTAATTGAATGTGTTGCTCAGGGCGGAAATTTCATCGGTCATGGCATCGGTATGGAGGGCGGTGTTGTTCCCGATGGCGGTGTATGCGGCGCCGGTCTCTATCCTGACCCCCGGGAAGGGGAGTGAGGCGTCAAGCCTGACCGAATGAATGCGGTAGCGGTTGTCGCCCGAGTCGGTCAGACGGGTGTCGCCGTCGTCGCCGTAACGGGTTGTGACTTCCGACAATGAACGCACGCGGCGTCTGAAGAAGTTGTATGTGAGGGTAAGCGTTTTACCACCGTGACCGATATTCCAGTCGCCGAAAGCCGTCAGGGTTACGGCATTGTCGGGCCGTGCAGGCGACAGGTTTGTCGATTCCGACACCGTCGTGCCGTCGGTTGTCGTGTCATGAATCGTGCTTTTCATCCTGATGGCGTTGAAGTTCATTATGGCGCCTGCGGCCAACGCGTCGCTGATTTTATATTTGAAAACAGCGTTTGCGGCGAGCGAACGGTTTACGAAACGGTTTGACCGTACCGAGGTGCGTGTCCGGTCGGGGAATGTATATGTCCTGTCGAGGTCGTTTGCGCCATTGATGTTCTGTGCGCCCAGGTCGGCCGACATTTCCACCCGTCGGGTTGAATGACTGACACTGCCCCCAAGCAGTTGGCTGAAATCATGGCGTATGATGCCGTTTCCCCAATGGTTGCCGCGGGTGCCGAGTGTCTCGTCGCGGGTGGTGATGCTTCTGTAGGCCACGTTGGTCGCGGCGGCATATTTCGCGGGGGGCACGGTGAGCAGCTCGATTTTCTCGATTTCAGACGCACTGAGGCTTTTCAGTTTCATGGTCAGGGCCTCGTCGGTCATTTCAAGCAGATGGCCGTCGATTATATAACGCACAGATGCTTTTCCGGCAACACTTACGCGGTCGTCTGTCACCGATACGCGCGGTATTCTGTCAAGGATTCTTATGGCGTCAAGGCCGCGCGCGTATGGGTCGTTTTTCGTGAGGTATATTATGCGGTCGGGAGCCTGTTTCGTCACAGGTCGTTCGGCAGTCACGACAATCTCGTCAAGGCTGCGTTCATGCTCGTGCATCGTGGCGGTGGAATCATTTGTCTCGTTGGCGAAAAGGCACACAGGGAGTGCCGCCACTCCTGTCAGGAGTGCGCGAAATCTGTTCATAATCAGTTGTTAATGTTAAATTCGGTTATTTAAAGGCTTTCTCTTTCCCCTGGATGAAGAAGAAGGCAGAACCCGGGCTGTCCTGTTTCAGGCCGATGTGGATGGTCTCCCCGTTGTTGACTATCTTGAGCGAGGTGTACTGCCCGTCACTGCCCGAATAGTCTGAATAGTTGGTTGCGCCGTC
>CALJBF010000154.1 GCA_938027385.1 uncultured Porphyromonadaceae bacterium
GGTGAGAAATGGGGTTGCGGGGTCAGACAATCACGCCGTCTGAAATACGTATCAGGCGGTCGGCCTGGGCGCCTACGCCGGGGTCGTGGGTCACGATGATTATGGTTTTACCCTCGTTGCGGTTGAGGTCGTGGAATACCTGCATCACATCTTTCGAGGTCTGTGAGTCGAGCGCGCCGGTGGGTTCGTCGGCCAGGATTATCGACGGGTTGGTAATCATGGCCCGGGCTATGGCCACACGCTGTTTCTGACCGCCCGACATCTCGCCGGGTAGATGCTTGGCGCGGTCGGCCAGTCCCATCTTTTCGAGCTCGGCCATGGCGAGCATGTTGCGCTTGCGACGCGGCACACCCTGGTAAAACAGCGGCAGGGCCACGTTCTCGAGTGCCGTCTTGTAGTTGATGAGGTTGAATGACTGGAACACGAAACCGATCATGCGGTTGCGGTAGTCAGCGGCCTGGTTTTCTGAAAGATTCTTTATGAGCTTGCCGTCGAGCACGTAACTCCCGGTGTCGTAGTTGTCGAGGATGCCGAGTATGTTGAGCAGGGTCGATTTTCCCGAGCCTGAGGCGCCCATGATGGAAACCAGTTCCCCTTTGTCGATGTGCAGATTCACCCCTTTGAGCACATGCACCGGCACGGCGCCGGGGTAAGTCTTGTTTATATCAGTGAGATCTATCATAATCAGGATGTATGCAGAGGCATGTGATGTGTGATGAGTGTCGCGCCGGCAGAAACGGCGCGCCGGTCTTTTTGAGCCGGACATTACTTAGACGCCGCAAAGGTAAGAAACGTTGCACGATGTCTGCGCTTTTCGTCATATGGCTTATAATTATTTCACAGTCAGGGGGCACCGTTATCGGTTTTTAACATATTTTATCCCGCGCGATGCAATGGCCGCTCCGGAAACATACCCCGGCGTTGCGGCTTGAGGGCGCCTGTTTTTCATTTCGGTGAGGACGGAGGCAGCATGCAGTTTTGGCGCTTAGATTTATTATTGTTAACTTTGTGGGTTAATAAGACGTTTACAATTTATGCTGACATACAACACAAGGCAAAAACAGCTTGTCCTCCCCGAGTATGGGCGCAACATACAGAAAATGGTAGACCACTGTCTCACCATCGCCGACCGCGACGAGCGCACACGCTGTGCCCACACCATAGTCCAGGCCATGGGCAACCTCTTCCCCGAGTTGCGCCAGCCCGAGAATGTGCACAAGCTCTGGGACCACCTGATGATAATGTCGGGTTTCGGGCTTGATGTGGACTGCCCCTGTGCGGTCATCAGTCGCGAGGAACTGCAGACCCAGCCCGAGACTGTAGCCTATACTCAGCGCCCTATGCGTTACCGTCACTACGGACGCCTCACCCAGGCCATGATCGGCAAGGCGGTTGAGATGGAGCCGGGACAGGCGCGTGACGAGCTGGTGCTGATGCTCGCCAACCAGATGAAAAAGCAGATGCTGGCGGTGAACCCCGACGGTGTGGACGACGGGCGCATATTCCGCGACCTGGCCGACATGACCCGCGGCGAGATAAGGCTTGACCCACAGTACGTGCGTCTGCGCCAGTACAAGGCCGCACCCCAGCCCGCGAAAAGCAAAAAGAAAAAGAAGAAATGATCAGGCAGTCTGACATACGTCCGGTAGGCCGGTTCCTCAAGACCCACGGGGTGGGCGGCGAACTGGTGGCGGCATATACCACCGCGGATGCCCCGTGGGAGCACATGCGCTGTCTTGTCGTGGAGCTCGACGGCATACCCGTGCCGTTCTTCATTGAGAACGACCGCCCCAAAGGTGCCGCTACGGATCTGCTGAAACTGGCCGACATCGACACCGAGGCCGAGGCGGCCACCCTCTGCGGTCACACCATCCATGCCCTGAAAGAGGATCTCGACGCCGCCGGCGATGATGATGCCGACGGATTCTATATCGACGATCTGGTGGGTTACGAGGTGGAGTCGACCGACGGCACCCTTTCGGGCCGCGTGGACGGCTTTGACGACTCGACCGAGAATGTGCTGCTGAGCATTGATACCGGTGACCGGCAGGTGCTGGTTCCGGCTGTCGACGAGTTCATAGCCGCTATTGACCCCGATGCACGCCGCCTGACGCTTGATCTGCCCCCCGGACTTGTGGAGTAAATTTATATTGTAACACCTCAAAATCAATACATATATGGAATTTGATGAAAATAAAGCCGTTGAATGGATCAACAAGGCGCTGGTCGAGGCCGGACGTAAGCCCTACGACGAAGACCAGGTGCTGAATGTGGTCGACATGATATGGGACTTTTATGAGGAAAACGGATTGCTCGACATCGACGCCGATGCCGATGAACCTGACGAGGATATCGAGCCCGATCTCATCGACTATGTGACCCGCATGCTGCGCAAGGACAGTGGCGCCACGGTTGATGCCGCCGATGTGCCCCTGATGGTCAAGGCCGAAATAGATTACGAGGACTCGGTGCTGTAATGATTCATGTCATGATCAGTCACCGGTTACGAAACATATTGGCGGCGGTCGCGCTTGCGGCATCTGTCGCCGTCACGGCCGCAGAGCCTGAGGCGCAGACGCTTGACGACCTGTCGCTCGAGCAGACCCTGCAGTTGCCCGCTGTGCCGCAGAAACAGCGCGACGAGGTAAAGGCATACATGTTGCGCGAGGCCAAGGCGTTGCAGAAACTCGGCTACAAGGTTGAGACAATGCGCCACGGCGAGGTAGTTATCGCCACCATCCCGGCTGAAAAGCTGTTCGCGCCCAACGACACGGTGCTGTTGCCCGGTGCGGCAAAGGAACTTGACAGTTTCCTGCCATATTTCCGCACTCCCGGCAAGTTCAAGGTCATACTGGCCATGCACTCTGACAATACGGGCTCTGAAAAATACCTTT
>CALJBF010000155.1 GCA_938027385.1 uncultured Porphyromonadaceae bacterium
GGGTGAATCACGCAATTATGCTCTTTCCATGTGACGGGCGTATGGTACACACCGCGCGACGAGACGGTCGAGGCTGTCTCCGAGCCAAGGATGAGCCGCTGGGGCAACAGGCCGTAAGCTTTCTCATAGAACTGCGGCTTGTAATTGAAACCGGGGATATCGAGCGCGGCGGCAAAGCCGTTGTCGAGCACGGCGCCGATCTGGTCCATGCCGCAGGTCACGGGGCGCGTGGTGTCGAGAGCCTTCACCATATTCTGGAGCATGACGAGTTCGGCCACACCGTCAGGCCCCCACTGGCTGGGCACCTCGTTGCCGATCGACCACATCACCACCGAGGGGTTGTTGCGGTAATGCTTAACCATGTTGGCGATGTCGCGGCCGGCCCACTCCTTGAAATACGCGCCGTATCCGTTGGGCGATTTGGGGCGGAAACCCCAGTCGTCGAACGGTTCGACCATAAGCATCATGCCCATCTCATCGCACAGTTCCACGAGCTCGGGCGCCGGCATATTGTGCGACGTGCGTATGGCGTTGGCGCCCATGTCTTTCATCAGCGCGACCTGATGGCGCAGGGCGGCACGGTTCACGGCCGCTCCGAGCGGGCCGAGGTCGTGATGGTTGCAGACACCCTTGAATTTGACAGGCTTGCCGTTGAGGAAGAAACCGCGCTCGGGGATATACTCGAGTTTGCGTATGCCGAAACGGGTGGTATAGGCGTCAGCCTCCTTGCCGTCGACTATCAGGCGCGTCTGCGCGGTATAGAGGTCGGGGCTCTCCGGGCTCCACAGGCTGGGCGACGATACCAGGAAGTTCTGGAAATGGCGCTGTCCGTGAGCCACGTATGGCGCGCGGTTGGTGGCCACCGTCTTGCCGGCCGAATCCACGATATCAGTCACGACCTCAATGGTCTTTCCTGCCGGCACACCCTCAATCTCCATCTCAAGACGAACCGAGGCGTTGTCGGCCGAGACATCGGGTGTGGTTATGTATGTGCCCCATACCGGAATGTGAACCCGGTCGGTGTTCACTACATGCACGTTGCGGTAAAGGCCGGCACCGGGATACCAGCGCGAGGCGCGCTCGAAGTTCTCGAGTTCGACAACCATGTCGTTGGAGCCCGGACGCACGGCATCCGTCACATCGGCGTGGAACGAGTTGTAGCCGTAGGGCCACTGCGCCACCTCGCGCCCGTTCACGAGAACGCGGGCGTTGCTCATGGCGCCGTCAAACACCAGCGTGATGCTGCGGCCTGCGGTGTCGGGCACCTCGAACACCGTGCGGTAGGTGCCTTTGCCGATAAACGGCAGGCCGCCGGTGCGGCCGGTCTTCACGGTCTCTTCCGTCTCGCCGTTCTGTTCCACGGCAACTGTCTGCAGGTCGTTGGCCCTGTCGAACGGCCCATAGATGGCCCAGTCATGCGGCACGCGCACGCGCTGCCATTTCGTAGAGGCGTCGGGGCGGCCTTTTGTAAACTCCCAGCCGTCGTTCAGTGTAGTCACTACACGGCCGGCATTTGCCTGAAAGGCCATGGCCCCCGTGAGGGCCATGACCGGAATGATGTGGTATATTTTCATGGATTTCATTTGTTCTTGAACGGATCAAGAGCGACCGTGGGCGCGCCATTGTCGAAACAGCCGAGCTGATAGCCGTCGTTGTAGCCGCCGGGGGCCTGCGGCTCCCAGTAGAAGATACCTTCCACATTGGTCTTCATCATTTTTGCAATAAGAGCCTTGCAGTCTTCGGCCTCATTGTAGGGGGCGCCGATCTCGCAGATCATTACGGGTTTGCCGTATTTCTGGCGGCAATGCTCGATATTGGCGATGCAGTCGTCGGCAACCTTCTCCCAGCCGCCGGTCTCGCCGGCCTGCTCGGCCCAATAGGGGTAAAGCGACATGCCGATCATGTCATATTTGCCACCGTTGTTCTCAAGAATGTCAAACATGCGGTCGTAACGCCACTGGTCGTTGCCGCCGTCGAGATGCACGATTACCTTTGCGTCGGGGCACACTGACTTCACGGCATCATAGCCGGCGTTGTTGAGGGCCGTGAGCTGTTCGGGGTTGTCGACCGAGCCCATCGGCAGCATCATGCCCGGTGTGGTCTCGTTGCCGACCTGCACCCACTCGGGGGTAACACCGGCATCCTTGAGGGCGGTAAGCGTCTCGGTGACATGGTTGCCGACGGCGGCTGTAAGCTCATTGAACGAGAGCGACTGCCACGCCTGAGGCATTTCCTGGTGCCCGGGGTCGGCCCAGGTGTCAGAGAAGTGGAAGTCGATCATCAGGCGCATGCCCAGACGGTCGGCGCGGCGCGCCTTGAGCACCACGTCACCGATGCTGTTCCACCCCTCGGCCGGATTCACCCACACGCGCAGACGTATGGAATTCACGCCGCAGTGGTCGCGCAGCAATTCCATGCATTCCATTTCGTTGCGGTCGTCGCCGGGGGTATAGAATTTGCGGCCTTCGGCCTCCATCTGCGTGAGCCAGCTCACATCGGCGCCGCGGGCAAAGCCGGTTTCCTTCTGTATCGGCTCAGAGGGTATGGCCGGGGCGGCGGGACGGGGGTCGTCAGAGCACGAGCCGCAGAGCGCTGCGGCGCCCAGGGCCAAAACCGATAATATGGTTGTCATTTTCATTTTGTCTGTTACAGGAGTTTTGGGAATAACGTGATTTCAGGCAGAGAGATTGTAAGAGGCTGTTTAAAAATAAATGTTAACGTTCCGGCCGAAAATTTGAGACGGATTCAGAGTCTGAACGAAGGTGCATAGCGGGCTATGTGACTGAATGAAAACTCTGAATACGCTCA
>CALJBF010000156.1 GCA_938027385.1 uncultured Porphyromonadaceae bacterium
ATCGGTAAAGTCAGATCGGGCGTTATGCGCATATTGTCATGGATCTTGGATCTCGGGTAAATCATCTCAGGCTAATCCTGCACTGCAAACTTACCAAAAATCTTCCATCCCCGCAAATCCCCCCGCGTTTCAGTTTTAAGCATATGGCCTTGGCGATAGCAATGATTATTTGTAACTTTGAAAAAAGTAAAGAAATTATGGATGTTGTATCGTTGCTCGGGGTGACCGGGGTGGTGGGCACGCTGATGTTTGCTGTGCGCGAGATCAGGCGGCGGGTGAAAGGGGGCGGTGGCCGCAAGGTCACGGAGGTTCCCGGGCAAAGTAACCTGGTGCCCGAATCGGTGTATGGCGAGCAGGGCGTCAGGGAGATGTATGGTCGGCTTGACAGGGTGATTGCCGGACATGCCGACTGCACTGCAGAGGTGCTTTCGCTGGCGGTGTGCGATGCGCGGAATGCCGCCCGCATGAAACGGCTGCGCCCCGGTGACCAAGTGGAACTCAGGGCGCGCGACAAGGCGTATGCCGTCGGGGTGGATGTCTATGCCGACGGGTGCCGCATGGGTGAACTGCTGTGTGGCGAGGAAAGCCGCGTGCCGTCGCTTGTAGCCGTTGGGGCGACTGTGGAGGCTTACCTGGGTGGACGCGACCTGGATTATTACCACCACGACTGCGATTTCTGCTCAATCATCGTGTTTTACAGAATTCCGGGCGTGCCGCCCACGAGAGTAGACGTGGTGTGATGCGATTGGTGTCCCGATTCCGCACAGAGGGCGAGATGAAGAATTATCAGCTGAAACAGATTATCGAACTGCTTAAAGAGCTGAATTACATATAACAAACTGATAATTGTAAACAAATTGAATTTACTATGGGACTTCTAAAATACAAAGGCTATACCGGAACTGTTGATTACAGTGAGGAAGACAACTGTCTGTACGGGAAGGTCAAGGGTCTCCATGGCATATTGATCTCATACGAGGGGAATACCGTCGATGAGATAAAATCTGATTTCGAGAGTGCCATAGATGACTACCTGGCAAGTTGCGAGGCCCGGGGTGTGGCTCCGGCCAAACCGTACAGCGGACGTCTGGTGTTGCGCATGCCGTCGGAACTCCACTGCCGGGTGGCCGACGCCGCGCTTTCGTCGGGCACGACAATCAATGATTTCATCAATACGGCCGTTACCCGCCAGCTCGGCGCGGCATCGCACGCGTCTGTGTAATTTCGTTTTGCATTGTTGGGGCAAAAAGCGTAATTTTGCATGACAATAACAACCTCAACATGGAACTCTTTGAACGCTTAACAAAACGGGCCGCCGCTCACACGCGCCGTATCGTGCTCCCCGAGGGCACGGAGACTCGCAACCTCCAGGCGGCCGATCGTATAATCGACGAAAAACTTGCCGACATCATCCTTCTGGGCAACCCCGACGAGGTGCTCCGCAAAGCCGGCGAGCTTGGCCTGAAACATATCGCCGAGGCCACGATTGTGGACCCCTGCGCTCCTGAATCTGTCGACAAATACGCCCCCGTGCTTTACGAGCTGCGCAAGAAGAAGGGCATGACCCCCGAGCAGGCACGCGAGGTGACCAAAAACGAGCTTTATTTCGGCTGCCTGATGGTGAAGACCGGCGATGCCGACGGCCTGGTGTCGGGCGCCATCCACACCACGGGCGATGTGTTGCGTGCCGCCTTCCAGGTAATCAAGACGCGTCCGGGCATCGATACCGTCAGCGGCGCTTTCCTGATGCTGTTGCCCGAAGGGTCGCCCTACGGGTCGAACGGCATATTGGTGTTCGCCGACTGTGCCGTGGTGCCTGATCCCGACGCCCGTCAGCTGGCTCAGATTGCCGTATGTGCCGCCGAGACAGCCCGCGACGTGGCCGGCATCGAGCCGCGCGTGGCAATCCTGTCGTTCTCTACGAAGGGCAGCGCCAAGCATGAGCGCGTCGACAAGGTGATCGAGGCCACCCGCCTGGCTCATGAGATGGCTCCGGACCTCGAACTTGACGGCGAACTGCAGACAGATGCCGCCATCGTGCCCGTAGTGGCATCGCTCAAGGCGCCTGAGAGCCATGTGGCCGGCAACGCAAACGTGCTGGTGTTCCCCTCGCTCGAGGTTGGCAACATCGCCTACAAGCTCGTGCAGCGTCTGGCCGGTGTTGAGGCCGTGGGACCCCTGCTGCAGGGTCTGGCCGCTCCGGTTAGCGACCTTTCGCGCGGATGCGACGCCACCGACATCTACAAGACCATCATCATGACCGCAAACCAGGCCATTCACGAATAACCTGACTCAAATACCTGAAGATATGAAAATTCTTGTGCTCAACTGCGGCAGCAGTTCCGTGAAATATAAACTGATTGACACCGACAACGAGCAGTCGCTCGCCGAGGGTGGGGTAGAGAAGATCGGCCTGCCCGACGGTTTCCTCAAATACAAGCTCGCCGACGGCAGCAAGGCCGTGAAGGAACTCGGCCTGGTCGACCACCGCGGTGCTGTCAAGGCCGTGCTCGACATACTCACCGACCCTGAGCTGGGGTGCATCAAGTCATACAGCGAGATCGACGCCGTGGGTCACCGCGTGGTGCATGGTGCCGAGAAATTCTCGAAGAGCGTGCTGCTCACCGACGAGGTCATCCAGCAGATCAAGGACTGCTACGACCTGGCTCCGCTGCACAATCCAGCAAACGTGACCGGCATCGAGGCCGTGGAAGAGATTCTGCCCGGCGTGAAACAGGTGGGCGTGTTCGACACCGCCTTCCACCAGACCATGCCCGCGAAATCATACATGTACGCCCTCCCTTACCGGTTCTACAAAGAGGATGGCGTGCGCCGCTACGGTTTCCACGGCACCAGCCACCGCTACGTGTCGCAGCGCGTGTGCGAGATTCTGGGCGTGAAACCCGAGGGCACCAAGATCATCACCTGCCATGTGGGCAACGGCGGTTCGATTACTGCCGTACTCGACGGCAAGAGCGTCGACACCTCGATGGGTCTCACCCCCACAGAGGGCCTGATGATGGGCACCCGTGTGGGCGACGTGGATCCGGGCGCACTCACGTTCCTGATGAAGAAACACAACCTCTCGGCCGACGACCTGCAGAAGATCATCAACAAGGAGAGCGGCGTGCTGGGCGTGTCGGGCATATCGTCTGACATGCGCGAGATCGAGGCTGCCGTAAAGGCCGGCGACAAGATGGCCACGCTCGCCCTCGACATGTACATCCAGCGCATCATCAAGTATATCGGTGCATACGCAGCCGAGATGGGTGGCGTTGACATAATCGTCTTCACCGGCGGTGTGGGCGAGAACCAGACCGGTCTGCGCGCCGATGTGTGCCGTCCGCTCGCCTTTATGGGCGTGGAGCTTGACGAGGAGGTCAATGCCCGCACACGCGGCACTGAGACCGTGATCTCGTCGGCCGCGTCGAAGGTGAAGGTAGTGGTGGTTCCCACCGACGAGGAGCTTATGATTGCCCGCGACACCCGCGACATTGTTTCAAAATAATCCCCCTGAACGCAAGTGTTGGATCTTTTTGTGACATGGACGGTAGACCCGGTGCTCGTGGAGCTCGGTCCGTTCGCCATACGCTGGTACGGGCTGATGTTCATCATCGGGTTCTTCCTGGGATACAAGATCATGGAGCGCATGTTCCGCCACGAGGGTGTGCCCGAGAAATGGCTCGGCATCCTTCTGGTGTATGTGGTGGTGGCCACGATAGTGGGCGCCAGGCTGGGGCACTGTTTCTTCTACGAATGGGACTATTTCTCGAAACACCCCGTGGAGATTCTCTACACCTGGCACGGCGGCCTGGCCAGTCATGGCGGCACCATCGGCATCATGATAGCTGTGATTCTGTTCTCAATATTCACCACGAAACGCAATCCGTTCTGGACGTTTGACCGCCTTGTGGTGCCCATAGCGCTTGTGGGTGCGCTGATACGTTGCGGCAACCTGATGAACCACGAGATCTACGGTCACAGCACCGACCTGCCGTGGGGTTTCAGGTTCATAGTCAACATCAACGACTGGATGGCCGGCGCGGCACCCGTGTTCTCGGCGCCCTCGCACCCCACGCAGATCTATGAGGCGCTCTGTTATCTGGCGCTGTTCGGGCTGCTGATGTTGATGTACTGGCGCCGCAACGCCGGGGAGCGTCCGGGGCTGCTGTTCGGCGTGTTCTTCATCTGGCTGTTTACCGCCCGTTTTCTCATCGAGTTCATAAAGAACCCGCAGGAGGCGTTTGAGGTGGGCATGACCCTTAACATGGGTCAGTGGCTGTCGATACCGTTCATTCTGATGGGCATCGGTTTCGTGATATATTCATTCATCCACAAGCCTTTCAAGATTCGGTATCCCGACAAATTCCCGCCCGAGAACGAACCGGCCTACAAGATTGAGTGACCCCTCTGGACTGATTTACCTCTCGGGGCAACCCTGCTGCGGTATTGCCGCATGGGCCTCAGCCTGGCATGACATATCTGTCTGCATGGCACCCCGGGTGAGGAAGTCGGAAGAGTCTCGGTCGGAAGAGTCTTAAGAATAAAATTGTTAAAAAGCGCACGGATTATTGCTATCCGCGCGTTTTTTTGTAACTTTGCCGCGATTTCCCCCTTGGCCGGAGGGTCGGGGAGAAACCGCACAACACCGGGGATGACAGGTTTTGACAGCGTGTAGAGGTGGTGTGTAAGCATGCAGAGCAATGATGGCTACGCTCTATAATCAGGGACATCGCAAATTTAAATGGCGAAAACAACTACGCTCTCGCTGCTTGATTGAAGTACAGTAGATCACGCTTTATCTGCGCCACAGTGGCGTAGACGAGACATCGCCCGATTGTCATTTTCCCGAGACTAATCGATATGGCGGTGCAGTTAAATCGGGGATAGGAGGCCAAGTGCTCCGCGAGGCCCCCGAAATTCAAGGAGCTAAGCGCCGGGTTGGGCGTTTCCACCCTGCCCGTCGACGAAAACCAACTGGAAACTAAGCATGTAGAAAGCTCATTAGTTCCTCGTTTGGACGAGGGTTCAAGCCCCTC
>CALJBF010000157.1 GCA_938027385.1 uncultured Porphyromonadaceae bacterium
GCAACAACCTGATAGATGTAAAGGTGAATGACGGCTCCGGATTCCGGACTGTAAAGAGTCTTGTTACCGGCGGTGACGCCACCGGCTGGGCCGAGGTGATGGTTCCCCTCGGTGCATACGCCGGAAAGACAGTGCAGATAGCGTTTAATACCCGAACCGTGGATTATTCGTATGTGGTTGTCGACAATATTTCTGTGGCTGATCTCAAGGTTCACGATCTGGCCGTGTCAGGCGTCAGTGTTCCGGCAAGGATGCACGCCGGCCGTGAGGAAGTGATTTCCGTCAGGGTCGAAAACCGCGGAATCGCCGACGCCGAAGGCTATGTGGTGGAACTCTATTGCAACGATGTGCCCGTGCAAGAAATTGCAGGTCCCGCACTTGCTGCGGGAGCCGGGGCTGAAGTGAGACTTGTCGTGACTCCTCCCGTTACGGCGCCGCGTACCCTCAGATATCATGCTGTGATCAGTTATGATGCAGAGGAATATCCTGACGACAATGTCAGCGCGGTGCGCACAGCCTCACTGGTACTTCCGCCATATCCCGCCGTGGATGACCTCACGGCATCCAGCCGCTCGGGAGAGGTAAGTCTTGAATGGAGTGCTCCCGATACCGAAAACACCCTGTTCAGTAGTGTCACTGACGATTTCGAGGGCTACAGCCAGTTTGTGAGAGATACCGCAGGCAAATGGTCGTTTATCGACGGCGACGGCAGCTATACGCACGGATTCGGCGACGCGTTGGTGTTCCCCGGCATGGAGATGCCGATGGCCTATACCGTATTCAACAATTCCGGCATAACCACGACCAACATGTTCGAGGCCCATCCGGGGCATCAATACATGGCCTCGTTCGCGGCCACAAGCGGTCAGAATGATGACTGGATGATCTCGCCGGAACTGAAAGGTGTAAGGCAGTCAGTCACTTTCTGGGCAAAGACATATGCCGGAAATTATGGTAATGAGGAATTCGAGTTCCTGTACTCTACATCCGGGAAGGATCGCGGCGATTTCGTGAAGATCGGCGAAGACCACAATGTTCCGGTAGAATGGACCGAATATGAATATTCATTACCCGAGGGAGCGCGTTATTTCGCCATCCGTTGTGTGTCGCGCAATCGTTTCATCTTCTTTGTCGATGACGTGACATACATCCCTGCCGGAGCATCGCCTGTAGCACTCGAGATTCTGGGATATAATGTATATCGCGACGGCACACGGCTTAACGACGACCTCCTGACGGCTCCCGGATATGTTGACCGTGATCCTGCCGGGGCATCGTGTGTCTATGGTGTATCAACGGTCTATGATGCAGGTGAGTCAGCCCTGTCAAATCTTGTCACTGTCTCCGTGGGGCTTGATGATGTCGGTGACGCGTCGGTGCCGGTGATAACGGCAGAAACAGGCAACATCATCGTGACCGGCGCCACAGATCAGACTGTGACCGTGCACGATATGTCGGGGCGTCTGCTCAGCCATAATCCCAAGGCGCCCGCGTGTCTCTGCATTCCGATGACGCCGGGTGTCTATGTGGTCAGCGCAGGCGGCACGGTGGCCAGGATTCTTGTAAGATAATCGGGCTGTTCAAAAATATCAGCTGAAATATCAGCGCCCCGGAATGTCTGTAAGGCATTCCGGGGCGCCGTCGTCTGTGTCACTGCCGCATAGGCAATGTCTATATGTTTTCAGTTGTCAGTCGGTTTTGCGGCAAGGGGGTTATTCCTCTTCGATGACAGAGGCACCCGGTTTCATGTCGTATGAGGTCATGGCGATGGTGAAACCCCAGTAGATGAACGACAGGGCGGTCAGGAACGATACCATCCATTCGTTCTGCCAGTACGATGCCTCAAGGAAGAAGAAACCGATGATCATCAGGAAGATGCCGTTGAGCAGGTAGAGCCACCAGTAGCGGTTGCGGCGCGTCGACACCGAGGCGATGATTGAGGCGATGCCCCAGAAGATGAACACGATGGCGAGGAAGTAGGGGAATACTATCTCAGAGAGCAGGACGGATCTTACGAGGCAGAAACCTACGAACAGGTCAATCACGCCTCCGGCAATCCACCATCCCCATCCGCGTGGTCTGTTGATGCCGGCAGCGGCGCAAAGCTGTACGATGCCGACCAGTACCAACAGCCAGCCGAAAATCTGTGATGCAACGGCAAACCCGATTACCGGCCAGAACCAGTAGCAGAATCCGCCGATTACAAAGAGTATCCCCACGACGAGCAGTACCCACCAGTAACGGGACTGTCCCCAGAAGTTTAACGATAAAGCTTTCATGACTTATGTATTTAATAGTTGATTTTACGTGTCGTTTTCATATCCGGCGTTATCGGGTCACGGTCCTTACCGTCGGTTTGATATTATAACACACCGTTTATAAAAATAGTTGCAAAAATTTAAATTTTTGGTTATAGCGTGAAAAATCGGTAAATTTGCAGGTTCTATATGTAGCCCACGATGGGGCCGAATATCAGGATCTGACCGGTTAATGTAAAATAATTTTGAACAGTTACTTACCAATGTGATATATCCCGACAGTTTTGAACGCAAGATAGGGTTTGACGCCGTGAGGCAACGGCTTGACCGGCTTTGCCTTACCGGTTCGGGCCGCGAACACGTGAACGCCATGGCGTTCATGACCGGTTTCGATGCCGTGAGCCGCGCTGTCGGCGCCACTGCCGAGATGCTTGCCATACTTGGCGGCGACACCGATTTTCCGCTTGGCGGCCTGCATGACATCTCGGCACCCGTAAAGCGTTCGCTTGTCAGCGGTGCCGTGGTATCGGCCGAAGAGTTCCGCGCCATTCGCCGCACCATAGCCACCATAGGCGAGGCCGTGGCGTTTCTTGCCGCCTCGCGCGATGATGACGGGACCACGCCGTATCCTATACTGTGTGACGAGGGGCGCGACCTTGAGGCGTTTCCGGTGCTGGCACGCGAGATTGACCGCGTGGTCGACGCCGGGGGCAACGTGCTTGATACCGCTTCGCCGCAACTGGCGAAGATCAGGTCTGAACTGGCACGTGTCAGCGCCACCGTAAACAGCATATTGCGCCGCGTCATGAGCCGTGCCGTCTCGGAAGGATACCTCGACAGCGACGCCACCCCGGCCGTGCGCGACGGGCGCCTGGTGGTGCCGGTGTCGCCGATGAACAAACGGCGCATCCCCGGTATCGTGCATGATGAGTCTGCCTCGGGAAAGACATATTTCATCGAGCCCGCCGAGGTTGTCGAGGTAAACAACCGTGTGCGTGAACTCGAACTTGACGAACGCCGCGAGATTGCCCGCATCCTGGCCGAACTCACGGCAGTCCTGGGCACATACGCCACTCCGCTCATGGCAAGCGCCACGAAGATGGGGTGGTTCGATTTCGTGCACGCCAAAGCGCGCTATGCCCGCGAGACCGACGCCGTCATGCCGCACCTCGCCCCGGCTCCCGAGCTTGAATGGTACCGTGCGGTGCATCCGGTTCTGCTTGAGTCGCTGCGGCAGCGCAACCTCTCGGTGGTGCCGCTTGACATAACCCTATCGGCTGAAAACCGCATACTGGTGATCTCAGGTCCCAATGCCGGCGGCAAGTCTGTAACGCTCAAGACCGTGGGCATAGTGCAGTACATGCTGCAGTGCGGACTCATCCCCACCGTGGCCGAGAACTCGCACATGGGCATATTCGGTGACATCTTCGTCGACATAGGCGATGACCAGTCGATTGAGAACGATTTGTCGACCTACAGCTCGCATCTGGCCAACATGCGCCGGTTCGTCACATCGGGGCGCGACACATCGCTGATGCTTATCGACGAGTTCGGCGGCGGTACAGACCCGCAGATGGGCGGCGCTATCGCCCAGGCCATTCTCGGCGAGCTGAACGCCCGGGGGATGTGGGGCATCATAACCACACATTACCATAATCTGAAACAGTTCGCCTCAGAGACCCCGGGCCTTATCAACGGGTCGATGCTTTACGACAGGCAGAAAATGCAGCCGCTGTTCAGGCTGTCGATCGGTACGCCCGGCAGCAGTTTCGCTCTTGAAATCGCCCGCAAGGCGGGTCTGCCCGGAACCATCATCGACCGCGCCGAGGAACTGGTGGGCAGCGAATATGTGAGCCTCGACAAATATCTGCTCGACATAGCGCGCGACCGCCGGTACTGGGAGAACAAACGTCAGGCAATCAAGCTGAAAGAGCGTAAAATCGAGGCGACACTACAGCGCTATGAGGCTGATGCCGACAATCTTCGGCAACACCGCCGCGAGATACTTGCCGAGGCAAAAGAGGAGGCCCGCAAGGTACTCGAAGGGTCTAACGCCTCGATAGAACGCGCAATCCGCGAGATCCGCGAGGCGCAGGCCGACAAGGAGCGTACACGCGAGGCCCGGCGCCAGCTCGACGCCGAGAAAAAGGCACTCATGACCGACAAACCGTCGGAAAACGCCCTTTTGCGCCGTGCGCCCAAGACGAAGAAAAACCGGGAAAAGACTGAACCGGCGGCCGCCGACACGCGCCCGCTTGCCGTGGGCGACAATGTGCTGCTTGACGGTGCCGGCACTCCCGGCAAAATCCTTGAGATTTCAGGCAAACAGGCCACGGTGGCTTTCGGCATGCTTAAAACCCAGGTAAAACTCAACCGCCTTAAACGCACGATGAAATCGCCCCCCGGACTGCGGCAGGGCGGACTCGCCACTACCCCTACGACTGTGGTCAGCACTGGCTCTTCGGCTCTCGACTTCTCGACACAGCTTGACGTGCGCGGCATGAGGGCCGACGAGGCGATACAGGCAGTGACATATTTCATCGACGACGCCATACGTTATTCGCAACCCACCGTGCGAATCCTGCACGGCACCGGCACCGGCGCTCTCAGGCTTGCCGTGCGGCAGTATCTCGATACGGTCGGCGGCGTACGCTCGTTCCGCGACGAGGACGTGAGATTCGGCGGGGCCGGAATAACGGTAGTCACACTCGATTGACACTCTGCCTCTCTCTCCGTTAAACACTCTCTCGATCAGTTGTTAAAGAATACATGTTGAAGAATACATGAGACTTTCGGATCTGAACGGCGGCCAGACCGCCGTGATAGTCAAGATACTTGGTCACGGTGCGTTCCGCAAGCGCGTGATGGAGATGGGGTTTGTGAAGGGACGCGAAATCACTTCGGTGCTGTCGGCTCCGTTGCGCGACCCTGTGAAATACCGCATAATGGATTATGAGGTGTCGCTCAGACGCAGTGAGGCCCGCATGATCGAGGTGGTGCCCCTCGACGAATATGAACGCCACCGCCCCGAGTTCAAGGGGACGGTCGATGCCGACGACTCGCGCCGCGACACCGCGCCGCGTATCCACCCGCTCAACGCCATAAACGTGGCGCTGATCGGCAACCCCAACTGCGGCAAGACATCGCTGTTCAACATCGCATCGGGCGCACAGGAGCATGTGGGGAACTATTCGGGAGTCACTGTCGACTCCAAGACCGGCTCGTTCGACTACAAGGGATACCGGTTCAATATCGTCGATCTCCCCGGCACCTATTCGCTCTCGGCATACTCGCCAGAGGAGCGGTATGTGCGCAAATACCTGAAGGATAACAATCCCGATGTGATCATCAACGTTGTCGACGCGTCTAACCTCGAGCGTAATCTTTATCTGACCACCGAGCTTATCGACATGGATCATTCCATGGTCATCGCGCTCAATATGTACGACGAACTGCGCCGCTCGGGTGCTAAACTCGATTACAAGGCGCTGGGCCGGATGATCGGTGTGCCTATCGTGCCCACGGTCAGTCGCACGGGCGAGGGAATAGACCGCCTTTTCGATACGGTGATAGATGTGGTCGAACGCCGTCACAAAGATGTGCGTCACGTTCATGTATCGCTCGACAACGACCTTGAGGAATCTCTTACCGAGATCAAGGATGCCGTGAAACGTGACAAGTCGGTCGACCAGCACTTCTGTCCGCGTTATATCGGCCTTAAATTGCTTGAACATGACCCCGACATCGACGCGCTGGTGAAGGCGTCGGCTACCGGCGACAGTATCCTGGCCATGCGTGACCGCGCGGTCGAGAACCTGCACAGGCTCCACCCCGAGCAGGAGGTGTCAGACATGATTGCCGACGACAAATACGGTTTTATCGCCGGCGCCCTTGCCGAGACAATGGTGAAGGGGGAGCAGCAGCAGGCCGACGCCACACGCACCATCGACGCGCTGGTAACCAACCGCCTGTTTGGATTCCCGCTGTTCCTGTTGGTGATGCTGTTCATATTCTGGGCCACTTTCTATGTGGGGCAGTATCCGGCCGACTGGATCGAGGCCGGGGTTGACTGGCTTGCCGGAATGGTGAACACCCACATGCCGGCCGGCCCCCTCAAAGACCTGCTTGCCAACGGTGTGATCGGCGGGGTGGGGGGCGTCATAGTCTTCCTGCCCAACATCCTGATACTGTTCTTCTTCATCTCTTTCATGGAGGATTCAGGATACATGGCGCGTGCCGCGTTCATCATGGACCGACTCATGCACCATATCGGCCTGCACGGCAAGTCGTTTATTCCGCTGGTGATGGGTTTCGGCTGCAACGTGCCGGCCGTAATGGCGTCGCGTGCCATCGAGAGCCGTTCGTCACGCATCATCACCATACTCATCACGCCGTTCATGTCATGCTCGGCGCGGTTGCCGATATATGTACTGCTAATCGGCACATTCTTCTCGGCTCATGCCGCCATCGTCTTTCTGGCGATGTATCTCCTCGGCGTGGTGGTTGCGATAATTACCGCCAAGATGCTCAGACGCTTTTTCTTCAAGGCCGACGAGACGCCGTTTGTGATGGAGCTGCCGCCGTACCGTCTCCCGACTCTAAAGACCTCTATGCGCCACATGTGGTGGAAAGGGAAACAGTATCTGCAGAAGATGGGCGGCGTAATCCTTGTGGCCTCGATCATTGTCTGGGCGCTTGACTATTTCCCCTTGCAGAAAGGCGACGAACCCCGCGACTCGTACCTGCAGACCATCGGCAAGACCGTGAATCCGGTCATGGAACCGCTCGGTTTCACCTGGCGCTCGACAGTAGCGGCGGTTGCCGGTGTGCCGGCCAAAGAGATTGTGGTGTCGACCCTGGGAGTCCTCTATACTGGATCCGACGAGGCTACCGACGCCGACCTGTCGAAAAAACTCACCACCCCGATGCCCGGTGAGAGTCACGCCCCGTTCAATCCGGCGTCGGCGCTGAGTTTTATGATTTTCATACTGTTGTATTGCCCCTGTTTCGCTACGGTGGTGGCCATCGTGAAAGAGACCGGTTCGTGGCGCTACGGCATGTTCAGCGTCATATACAGTACCGTCGTGGCGTGGCTGGTGGCATTTGCGGCTTACCGACTGGCGTTGCCGTTTGTCTAAGTCAAAATAAAATGCTAACTTTGCTTGTCGTGTGCCCGCTTTCGCCGGATACCGGCGTCATTATTCAGAAAATAACAAACAACTGAGATATATGGAATTCAAAGTTTCCGCCAAAGCCCTTTACTCCACACTTTCGGGTGTGAGCAAAGTCATCAACTCAAAGAACACGCTGATGATCCTCGACAACTTCCTTCTCAAAGTCGAGGACAATCTGCTGGTTGTCACAGCTTCCGATACCGAGAATACCCTCGTGGCACGTCTTGCGCTCGCCGAGGTTGAAGGCTCGGGCTCGGTGTGCGTCAACGCCCGCCGTCTGGCCGACATAGCCAAAGAGCTCCCCGACGTGGATGTCACTTTCAGCGTGAACGACGAGACCCTGGCCATCAAGATCAGTTTCCCCGGCGGAGCCTTTGACCTTGTCGGCATCGACGCCAACCAGTATCCCGCCACCGGCGTGGACGCCGCCGATGAAGACGAGGGTCCGGTATCAGACCTGCTCCTCCCGGCATCGCAGATTCTCCACGGCATCGACAACACGTTCTTTGCCGTAGGTTCCGACTCACTACGCCCCCAGATGACCGGTATCTTCTGGGATGTGAAGAAAGATGGCATCACCTTCGTAGCCACCGATACCCGCAAGCTCGTGCGCTACATCGACAAGACCTCGGAGCCGGGTGTCGAGACCTCGTGCATCATCCCGCAGAAACCCTGCGTCATCCTCAAGAACCTGCTCTCTGACGGCGAGGACGTGAAGGTGCGCATGACCTCGAAGAGCGCCACATTCGCCACCGAGCACATAACACTCAACTGCCGTTTCATAAAGGGGAATTTCCCCGACTACAACCGAGTAATCCCCAAGAACAACCCCAACGAGGTAACGGTCGATCGTGTGACACTGCTCACGGCAATCCGCCGCGTGTCGGTATGCGCCGACCCCTCGCACGGTCTGGTGAAACTCCGTTTCAACCCCGGGCAGATCGAGCTGAAGGTCGACGACGCCAACTTCTCGACATTCGCTTTCGAGAAGGTGGCCTGCGACTATCAGGGTCGCGAAGACCTCGTGATCGGATTCTCGTCAACCTATCTGATCGAGATCTTCAACACCATCGATACCGACAATGTAATCATCCGTCTGGCCGATCCCGCCCGTCCCGGCGTGTTCCTCCCCGAAGAGAACGAAGAGAACACCGAGCTGGTGATTATCCTGATGCCGATGTCTGTACAGGACTTCTGATAACGTGCCATGCAACTGAACCTCAAGAAACCGGTCATCTTCTT
>CALJBF010000158.1 GCA_938027385.1 uncultured Porphyromonadaceae bacterium
GGCGAATGGAGATGCCGTTGGGCCGCTGCCACGGCGACCTGACGTTCTCGAAAATATTGTTCAACGGCAACAACTATTACCTGATAGATTTTCTTGACTCGTTCATAGAGTCGCCGCTGATGGATGTGGTGAAACTGCGACAGGACACATGTTTCGGCTGGTCGCAGCTGATGTACAGCCGTCCGTTTGACCAGGTGCGTATGCAGATGGTGTGCGACCGCATAGACCGCGACCTCAACCGGTATTTTGCCGTGCGGCACGGCGCGTGGTATCTGCCGCTGTACCGGCCGATGCAGCTGATGAATCTGCTGAGGGTGCTGCAGTATGCACACGAGCCGCGGGTAATCTCATTCCTGAAAACCGGTATAAACTCTCTGCTCGACCATGACTGACAACAAGTTCACACTAATAGTGCCGATGGCGGCTGACAAGCCAGAGTACGCCGACGGTATGCCGTATATCTTCGCTCCCGACCGCGATGGTGTCCCTTTGTGTCTGAAATCCATTGCCGGACTGCCGCTCGATGTCTTCGGACAGATATACCTTACTGTGCTCAAAAAGCATGTCGACCGTTTCGGCATCGACACGCTGCTCGATTTTTATCTGCACCGCCTGGGCATAGCCAACGCCAAAGTCACCGTTCTGGCCGAACCCACAGCCTCGCAGGCCGAGACTGTGGCGCGGACAATCGAACAGGAGGGTGTCGAAGGCCCGATATTCATCAAGGACGCCGACGGATATTTCGTGCTCGAAGATCTCTGGCCACACAACGCTGTCGCGCTGTTCCCGCTGGAGCGGATGGAACTCGTCGACCCGCGCAACAAGTCGTTCGCCTCGGTCGACGACATGAGCTATATAACCAACATCATCGAGAAACGGGTCATTTCCAACCTGTTCTCGGCCGGCGGCGACTGTTTCGAGTCGGCCGCCGACTGGCTGGCGCGTTACCGCCATCTGTGCGATGCCACGGTTCCCGACGCCCGCATCTATATGTCGCACATCATCTATTCGATGCTGCTGGAGGGTCGCATCTTCCGTCCCCTCGCCGCCCGCGACTACAAGGACTGGGGAACATCCACGCTCTACCGCTTTTATGTCAGCTGAGGCTGATTTGACCGTGTACTTCGATAAGCAATGAGAGTAAACATCCTTACACAGCCGCTGTTCTGCAACTACGGCGGTATTTTGCAGAACTACGCTTTGCAGACTGTATTGCGGCGCATGGGGCATGAGCCGCTGACGGTTAATGTTCCTCCGCGCCCCGGAACGCCTCCCCCCTTGTGGAAAGATATGGCACACGGGGTAATCAATATGTTAAAGCGTGTCAGAGGCTCATATCAGCATCCATTCCTTCGCCCGTCGGTCTTTTCCAGAAAAGAGCATGAACTGTCTGTGCCTCAGCGTAATTTTGTGGCGCGCCATATCAATAAGATAGATGTGTTGGCTCCGTTTTCGCCATCTCTGTGCGAGTTGCATCCGGCTGATGCCTGGATAATCGGGAGTGACCAGATCTGGCGACCATGGTGCTCACCTCATATTGCCAACTGTTTCTTCGATTTCATCGAAAGTAATGATATAAGGCGCGTGGCTTATGCCGCGTCATTCGGAACCGACCAGTGGGAAATATCTCCTGAAATGACCGAAATAATCAAACCGTTGGCCGCACGTTTTGATGCCATATCGGTCAGAGAGTCATCGGGTGTGGCATTATGCCGTGACTATCTTGATATAGAGGCTGTGCAGGTGCTTGATCCTACTCTGTTGCTGACTGATAAAGATTATCTCGGGCTGACAGAGGGTGCAAAAGTCCCGGAAGGGAAATACATTGTTTCTTATGTGCTTGATATGAACAGTGTGAAACATAATATTATCCGCACTGTTTCCCGACAGGCAGGCATGCCTGTGGTGAGGACAGGGCAAATGCACCGGTATGGTTTTGACAGCATAGAAAACTGGCTCGCGACTATAGCCGGTGCTCAGAGTGTCATCACAGACTCGTTTCACGGCACGATATTCTCGGTGATATTCGGTCGCCCGGTGAAGATCATGACAAATGACACTCGCGGCAACGCCCGCCTTGACTCACTTGTCATGACACTCGGCCTGACCCCCGGCCCTGACGGTTTCTGCCTGATAACCGATGATGTCAGAACTCGTCTGGCCGACATGCGCGCCCGTTCACTGTCGTTTTTAATCAAAGCATTACTCTGATTGCATGGCTGATAATAAAATACGTGTGGTGTTTGTGAACCTGCACGGCAATGAGTTCCTGGTAAAGACTCTGAATAAGATTATATTCAAGCAGAGTGTTGCTGTCAAGCATAGGTATCTGCTTGACTATCTGCTTGACAGAGATGACATAGAGGTATGCACGTATATCAATGAGCGCGGCCTTTCGTTGTCGTATACCACACGCAACCGGCTGTTGCAGTCGTTCCGGTTTCTGGAGCACCGTATCGCCATGAAGAAAAACGACATACCTCTGTCAAAAGTCACTGTATTGAAGTCTGAGACTGATTTACGGTCGACCGATATTATAGTGGTGTATGCTTATTATGGTCAGACGCAATTGTGCTGGAAAAATATACCGGATGCCACCCGTGTCATCTGCCAGATTCATTTTGGCACTAAGAATGCTGATCTGGAACGCAGGTTTGCCCCGCATGCAATGTATAATGAATCGAACTTGCAGAAATACAGCGGTATGTGGCGACGCGACCTGCCGTGGTTCTCGGGCAAATTCCTGACAATGCCGTTTGTATACGAACCACGTTTTCAACCTAAGAAACCATTCGCTGAACGCAAATGCAAGGCTGTGAGTGTGGGCACTATCACGTATATGACCAACATTGCAGACTACTACGGCGACCCGTGTGCCCAGCCGGCACGACGCAATTGCCGTGTGCTGGCAAAAGAGTGTCCCGATGTGATTGATTCGTTCAACAGCGATTATCTGGAAGACCAGCAGGATGTCAAGCGAAAACCGACATCGAATCCTGTTATCGAAGTCTGGCGTCGCCTCCATGATAAATTTACGGTGGGACATCAGAAACAATATTACTCGTTTAACATGGTCGACAAATTCAACGACTATCGCATAGCTGTTGTCGGAGAGGAAATCATGGGAATTCCTGGAATCGGTTTTGTTGAGGCTATGGCCTGCGGCTGCGCTTATATCGGGCAGTCCATCGGATATTACGAGGAATATGGAATGCGTGAGGGCGAACATTACATAGGTTATGACGGTACCAAAGAGGGCTTGCGAGCCACAATCGAATACTGGCAGCGCTCCGAAAACCAGCAGGAGCTTGAGCGCATCGCCGCCAACGGCTGTCGTTTCGTCCGCGAGAACTTCTGCGGCCCCAAAGTTGCCGAACGCCTGGTAGAATCACTGATGGCATTGTCTGAACAAAAATGAAAATGACATTACAGCACCTGACTTTTACTCGGGATGATTCAATGATCATTCGCGGTGTCGCAATACTTACGATGGTCTGTCATCACGCATTGCCCTCACCGGTTTGTAAGATTTGTGTCGGCCTGTTCACCTTTCTTGTCGGGTACGGCTATTGCTTCAACCGTCCACCTGAATGGCGCAACAACCTCCACCGTGCATGGCGCCTGCTCAGCAGTTACTGGCTGATCTTGTTTTTACTGATTCTCCCCACGGCTCTGATATGGGGTGGATACAGATTCAGTCTGCCGAATTTTGTACTGAATTCATTTGGTCTGCTTGAGAACCTGAACTGGTACAGCTGGTATGTCGCATTTTATTTATATGCAATGATCAGCATGCCGTTATATAGCCGTATAATACGCAGGTGGCCTGTGCCTGGGACATTAGCAGTCATTTTGTTCGGGCCGTTAGTTGTTCTGATTATGCATTTTATCCCGGGAAGACCTGAGATGTGGACTGAAATGAACATCTATGCCTGGTTCACATATACACCATTGCTGGCTGTCGGATATTTATTTGCAGAAAAACGATGGATTGAAAAACTCTGCGTTCCGGCAGACACTCTATGGCGGGCTGTACCTTTGATTATACTTGTGCTTCTATTCCTGACCCGCAGTCACTGGGGCTTTGTATTGTTTGATATTGTTTATGTGCCGGTTATGGTTGTGGCTGTACTGTGGATGTTGATGGATTGCCAGATTAAGATCATCCCGAAAACGCTGAAGGCTCTTGGCGTGCAGTCAATGAATATTTGGTTCCTGCATTCTTTGTTTTTCTGTAATTATACTGCCTATGTCTGGTCTCCGTTGATCGATTGGATGCCACAAGGATACCTACAGGTATTATGGATTCTCATACTTTGCTATCCATTAGGTATAATTCTTGATGCTCTCCATAAGTTACTTGGTAATTTGGTGGATAAAATTCATTCGCATCATTGACGAATCGCGAGAAATAAAAGTGGGTAATAGCGATATACTGTATACGGTTCTGATTCCGGCCTATAATGCCGAGGAATATCTTGAAGAATGTCTTGACAGTGTGCTGGCTCAGACACACCGGAATCTTCAGGTCGTCGTGATTGATGATGGCTCGACCGACCGTACAGCGGAAATACTGGATCGTTATGCTGCTAAAGACAGACGTCTGGAGGTAGTGCATAGGGAAAACCGCGGGGTCGCGACGACACGTCTTGAGCTTTTCAGGATGGCTAAAGGCAAATACATTAATTTTGTTGATGCTGATGATACCGTC
>CALJBF010000159.1 GCA_938027385.1 uncultured Porphyromonadaceae bacterium
GTGGAAACCATAACCGGGCACACCTCCGCCCTGCGGGCTACGGCGTACCCGGTTACGAAAAAATCAGCGTCTTTCAGACGCCCACGTCTGTTAAGTTAATAGCATTGTGTAGCGACCCTACAATGAATACACGCTCATGATGACATCACCTCAGCTACCATTCCATCAGGCAATGATGTTATCGCGCCGGGTGGGCGGCGGGTCATCTGACTATGACTTTTTTGCCGGCGCGGAGGTAGATGCCGGGCGTGGGGGTGTCTGTTGGTGCCGGGCGCCCCTGCAGGTCATAGAGGGGCGTGTCGGCGGCCGGGGCGGCGTCAGCTGCGGTCAGGGGGATGTTGTCGCGGAAATTGTAGGGCTGTATGTTCATCAGCCCCCAGTTCGGGGTGGCCTTGTATGCCTCTACAGCCTCGGCGGGAACATAAAGGGTCACGTTGCCGATATTTCCGGGGCCGTAGAACATCAGCTGGTCGGCCGGAACCGAGGCATATTCGGGGGCGGTCATGTCGCCGTCGAATGTCGGCGGCGTCATCCGCGCGCAGTACACCCGTTTCGTGTGGCACACAAAACTGCTGACGCTCAGTTTCCACGGCCGCTCCTCCCCGTCTGCCAGGAACCAAATCTCCTCCGGGTCGGTACCGATGACGCTATTGTCGTGTACGTTGGCCAACGTAGGCGAGAACGTGAGTTTATTGAGTTCGGGAAGATTCATAACGGAATACGCCCTTAATGTTTCCGCTCCCGAGAGCGTCAGTTCCCTAAGCTCCGGACAGTCAATTATCGTGAATGATTCCAGTCTGGTGACATTGTGGGGAATTGACAGTGATGATACTCCTATATCAAAAAGCGTCGCAGTCCTTTGAACCTCTATGGCCGAGACTGATGTTGGAATGGTCAGTGTCTCAAGCTTGGGAAGCTGGCTTATCTCGCCCATAAATACAAGATTGTCAGGCATGACAATTGTCTTCAGTTCCGGGAAATCAACCAGGTATTCGATTGACCTGACGGTGTTTGGCAATATGATTTCCTCTACGGTATCGCTATTGCCGAGATTGACGCTTACCACCGTGCAGAGTGTACCGTCTGCCGGATTCGTTACTTCTCCGGGAATTTCGAGCCGTTTGATGTCCATTTCCTGATACATCGTTTTGCCGGTAATGTATGACGCCGCGTTGATGGGATGTATCACATTCACCTCAGAGGGATTGGCGCTTGATACCTGATACAGTACCCCGTCAATACAAAACTGAGTCTGCGCTGCAATGGCGAACGTCCATGCCGCCACCAGAAACAGCAATATGCTTGTGCGTTTCATTTAAATAGGATTTTATTGTTATGTAGAGATTGTTGTAATGGCAATGGATGATGGAGTGGAAGAAATTATTTCATGGTCAGTAACTGATCAAAATTTGCGATTCTATCAGTTGCTTTGGTGAATAGTTGGAGATAAATCAAGAGGTGTCGATATTAGTTACATTTTCACAAATGTAATCAAGATTTTTGTGATACCGAATTTCCTAATGAGATTTAACTAATGTTAATTCCTGGTTGAGCGCAGAAATCGATGATTGAGGGTACGAGTTTCTGGCAGAGTGCGGGGTTTAGTTGCGGAGGCGGGAGATGACGGCGGGGGCGTACTGGCGGCCGACGGGGAGGATTTCGCCGGTGACGAGGCGCACTTCCTGGCGGGTGTATGACTTGATGCGGGCCACGGGGACGATGTATGAGCGGTGGATGCGGATGAAGTGGCGCTCGGGGAGCATGGCGCCCAGGTTCTTGAGGATTACGCGCGAGACGATGCAGCCGCCGGACTCGCGGAATATCTTGCAGTACCCCTCCATGGCCTCGATGAAACGTATGTCGGCCAGGGGGATGTTTACGTTGTTGTATTCCTGCTTTACAGTGATGCTCTGCGACATTTCGTCGGCACGGCTGTGGCCAAGCCGGCGCCGCGCCTTGTCGATGGCGGCGGTGAAACGGTCGTAGGCGAAGGGTTTGTGCAGGTAATCTACGGCGTCAAGCTCGAAACCTTTCAGGGCGTAGTCAAGGTAGGCCGTGGTGAAGATGAAACATGTGCCCTGGGGGAGCCGGGCGGCGATGTCGAGTCCGGTCACATTCTCCATTTCGATGTCGAGGAAGGCAATGTCGGGACGCGTCTGCATTATGGCGTCGAGCCCCTCGGCGGGGTCTGAATATGTGGTGACGGTGATGTCGCCCAGGCGTTCGCAGAATTTCGTGATCACGTCGAGTGCCAGAGGTTCATCGTCGATTGCTATGCAGGTCAATGGGGTTGCCATATCCGTAACTGTTCAAAATTATCAGGTCTTTATGGTGAGTTTTACGATGAAACGGCCGTCGGTCTCGCCGGTCGAGAGGGTGTAGCGCCCCGGGAACAGTCCGTCGAGACGTGCGCGGCAGTTGCTGATACCCACGGGTACTTCGGTACGGAACTCGTCGCGGTGTTTCATGATGCTGTTGCAGGTCTCAAACCCGATAACCCCCTGGCGTGCGGTGAGCGAAATGCGCACCTCGCAGTCGCGCGAGGTTGATGCTCCGTATTTGAAAGCGTTCTCCACGAATGTCAGGAAGATCATCGGGGGCACCTTCAGCGAGGGGTTGTCGACGTCGTGGTTCCAGTCGATGCGTGTATGGCGGTTCAGGCGTATGGTCTGCAGGTCGATGTAATTGCGTATGTAGGTTATCTCGTCGCGCAAGGGCACCATTTCGTTTCCGATCGTCACATAGGTGTATTTCAGCAGTTCGGTGAACTTGATGAAGGCGTCTTCGGCCTTCTGCGATGTGCCGATGACCAGGCTGTAGAGGCTGTTGAGCGTGTTGAACAGGAAATGGGGGCTTATCTGCGCCTTGAACACGGCCAGTTCGGCGCGGTTGCGCTGGTTCTCGATATCCTTGCGCACCAGCAGCTGGCTGTAAAGCTCGGTTATGAACGAGATGGTGAGGGCATAGCACATCACGGCGAAGAACATGAGCCACAGGCTGAGCGACACGCTGTAGTTGCGCACGCTCGTCTGGTACTCGCTCATCGAGGGGATCACGAAATCCATTTTCGGATGCGGATACCACGAGAGGGCGTAGTTGCACGCCGCGAGCCCCACCGCCACCCCCGCAATCAGCGCATAGCGGCGGTCGAGCATGAGCTGCGGCACATTCAGCCGCTTGATCAGGAAATAGCATCCGCACAGATACAGGCACACGACGGCGAAAAACACCGGCCATTCGCCCATCCAGTGGTGTGCCGGGCCCAGAAAGACGAGCAACGGCATGAACACCAGACAGAACACGATGTCGAGGATGTGTGACGTGCGTGCCTCAAGTGATTTCATATCGCAAAGTTACGGCTTACGGGGAATCTGTGCAAGCCGCGCGGTGATACGCCGGTTTACAGATTCGTGCAGTCTGTTTACATTTTTTGCACACCCCGGCAATCTTTATTAATTTTGTGACGGATACAACGTCAACTTCAGTCTACGTCAGAAAATGAGACATCTACCGGTCATCGTAATTGCGGCCTGGCTCGTGACACTTCTGTCGTGCGCCGGCGGTAGCACTGACAGCGGCCAGCAGTCGCTGATGGAGGCCTCCCGACAGGAGCTCGCCACGGCTGTCGAGGACCGTGACAGCCTTATGGTGCTCGTGCGGATGATTTCTGACGATATGGAGAAGATCTCGCGAATAGAGAACGTTGTGTCTGTGACCGGCCTCAATGCCGACGAGAATCCGCGCCAGCGTGCGCGCCTGCTTGCCGAACTGACGGCCATACGCAAGACCCTGCAGCAGCGCCGCGAGCGGCTGGCTGTGCTTGAGGGGCGTCTCAGGGAATCGAGCCTTTACAGCGACGAGCTGCAGGGGGCCATCGATGCCATGCGGCGCCAGATTGACCGCCAGAATACCGAGATGGACTCGATGCGCACCCGGCTCACACGTGCCAACGAGACCATTGGCTCGCTGAACCGCACCGTCGACTCGCTGAACACCGCCGTGACCGAGGTCACCGGACAGAAGACCGCCGCCGAGACCGAGGCCACCGGTCTTAAGAACGAACTGAATACCTGCTACTATGTGGCCGCCACAAAGGCGGAACTGAAGACACACAATATCCTTGAGACCGGTTTCCTGCGGAAAACGCGTCTCATGAAGGGGGATTTCGACAAAACCTTCTTTACCACTGCAGACAAGCGCCGTCTGAGACAGATAGCCTTACCTTCGCAAAAGGCCAGTGTGCTTACAAACCACCCGGCCTCATCTTACAGGATAGTTGACGTTGAAAATCAAAAGACCCTGACCATCACAGACCCCGAGCGGTTCTGGAGTCTGGGCAATTATCTCGTGATACGCATAGACTGACATTCCATTCCCCCGTGATATTCCGAGGCGAAGACTGCCCGAGGTTACCAGTCCCTCGCGTGTCTTCGCCTTTTATTTTCGGATTTTATTGTATTGCCGCCGTCTGCATGCGTCCGGCCTGCCTGAAATAGGGTGTGTCAGCGGTTGGAGCTGAGGATTTCCAGGAGCTCGTTGTCGGTGGCGTGGGGGTCGATGAGGTGACCGTCGGCGATGTCGAGGTCGGGATAGGTCTCGCGGAGCACTTTCACGCTGTTGTCGATGGTGCTGCCGCCTGATGTGGCGAAGGGCACGATCTTCTTCCCTTTGAGGTCATATTTCTCGATGAACGTGTTTATCTGTCTGGGGGCGAGATCCCACCAGATGGGGTAACCGATGTAGACCACGTCGTAGGTGCTGATGCTGTCGAGTGCGACGCTGATGACTGGGCGCGCCGCGGGGTCATGCATCTCCACCGAACTGCGCGACTTGTCGTTGTGCCAGTCGAGGTCGGCCACGGTGTAGGCTGTGTCGGGCTTGATTTCCACGATGTTGTTCCCCTTGAACGAGGCGAGGCGTTTGGCCACGGAGGCGGTGGTGCCTGTCGCCGAGAAATACGCCACGAGCGTTTTCTGTTCGTTTGCGGTGCTGTCAGGGGCGGTTTCAGTTTTTGCTTTCGAGCCGCAGGCGGTGAGGGCGAGCGCCATTGCCGCGGCTGTGAGGATCTTCATCAGTTTCATATTGGTAGTGGTTGTGAGTTGTATACAGTTTTTCCCGTGGTGTTTTAGGTTAGTGCAAAGTTAGCGATTTCAGCCAAATATCGGGCATAATGACCACGGATAGTTCCCGCAGGGGGCAAGTTTGTGTAGCGGGGAGGTACAGCCAAACCAAATTTTTGCTAAATTTGTGCCCGGTATGCGGCATATCCCCCTGCGGGGTGTTGATTCCATATAGTACCGTTTACCGAGCCGGATGGTAGAGTCGCTGATACATATACTTACAAGCGGACTGCTTATCGGCGTGTTCGTGTCGGCGCCGATGGGGCCGATCGGCATGCTTGTGATACAGCGCACCTTGAACAAGGGGCGCTGGGCGGCCTTTTTCACCGGCCTTGGTGCCGCGCTTTCCGACCTGACGTACTCGTTGCTGACGGGCCTGGGACTGTCGTTCGTCACTGATTTCATCACCGCCAACGAGCTGTTGCTGCAGATTCTGGGGTCGGTGGTGCTGATCGGGTTCGGCATATATCTGTTCCGCAAGAGTCCGTCGCTGGCCATCAAGCCCACCGACACGGCGCCCAACAACTACTGGAGCGATTTCGCCACCGGTTTCCTCTTCACATTCGCCAACCCGCTGATTCTGTTCTTCATAATAGGTCTGTTCGCACGTTTCAATTTTCTGCTGCCCGAGTTCAGGTATTACCACTACATAC
>CALJBF010000160.1 GCA_938027385.1 uncultured Porphyromonadaceae bacterium
CATCTTTGCCAAGGCCACTCCGTACACTATCGACGATTATTTTCAGCTGTATGACATCTACGACGACGCGGCAAAGAAAATCCGCAACACCAAGAAGGCGCTCGCCGAGAACCGCCCCGTTGTTTTCGGCATGAACGTGCCCCAGTCGTTCATGGCGATCGGCAACGGACAGCCTGTATGGAACAAAACCGAGACCAACAATGACGGTGGCGGCCATGCCATGTGCGTTGTCGGCTATGACGACAACAAGTATGGGGGCGCCTTCCAGATAATGAACAGCTGGGGCCCTAAGTGGGCCGAGAACGGTTTCGTGTGGGTGCGCTACAAGGACTACGCCGCCAACGCCAAATACGGCTATGAGATGTATGTCAAGGCCAAGGAACAGCCAAAACCCAAGCCGAAACCGTCTCCTGCTCCGGTGCAGGATAAGAACAGATTCGCCGGGTCGATGCGGTTCCACCTCTCCACCGGCGTCGACATGACACCGGTGCTCTCCAACGGTGTCTACAACATGCGTGGCTCGTACATCTCGGGCACCCGCTACCGCATCTATCTGAGCAATAACGAGCCGGCTTATGTCTATGTGATCGCCTCTGACAACACACGCGCCGTCAGCAAAGTCTTCCCTCCCGACGAGCGCACAAGTCCGGCGCTGGTCTACAAATCAAATGACATCGCCCTCCCCGACGAGAAATGGTTCATCGAGATGGACGACACCACCGGCACCGATAATATCTGCGTGCTCTATTCGCAGAACGCACTCGACATCAACGCCGTCATGGGCGCCATTGAGCGGGGCACCGGCTCTTTTGACCAGCGCGTGCGCGCCGCCCTCGGCACCAAGGTCGTGACCGGCGCTACATTCGCGCCCTCGCAGATTTCGTTCACCGCCCAGAGCGACGCCACGGTGGTGCCCGTGTTCGTGAACATAACCCACATCTGACTGTGCCGCGCATTTTCTGCTGAAAATTTAGGGGCGGGGGCAATGCGTTTTCAGAAATTATTACTACTTTTGTAAAAAATTGGAAAAGAATGCCCGGCGAGCTTCAACAGAAAATCCAGCGCATCGAGGCCAAGGCGCGTATCGTCGTAGAACGGTATGCCTTGATTGCCGCCGAGCGCGACAGGGCGTTGGAGCGCGTGGCCGAGCTTGAGGCCGAGATAGCGCGCCTTGAGCGGCAGATCGCCGAACGGCAGGCCGAGACCGAGTATCTCAGGGTGGCCATGACAATGGCGCCCACTCGCGAGGACACGGCGCGGGCCAGGGCAATCCTATCCGATCTGGTGCGGGAAATAGACATCTGTATTTCCGAACTCAAAGAATAACGACTTCTCCCCCCTCTATCAGCTCCATTCCCTGATGGACGATAAGCTTAACATAACCATCCGCATAGCGGGGCAGAAACCTTTCGCGCTGCAGGTATTGCGTGCCGACGAGGAGATTGCCCGAACGGCCGAGTACCAGGCAAACCGCCTGTTCGGCCTGTGGTCCGACCGTTTCCGCGACCGCTCGCAGATGGAGGTAATGGCCATGGTGGCCTATCGTTTTGCTGAGCTTTTTTACAGGCAGAATGCCGCGGCCAACGCCGCCGAGGAGCTCATCGACTCGTTTGAAGAGCAACTTGACCGTATTCTGCTTGATGTGGGCGCAAAGCCTTCCGGCGCAGTTCCCTCCTCGGGGGCGTCCGGCGTCTCGAAAGGACTCTGAGTCCGCAACATATCTTTGAACGTGAACCGCACCTGTCTGCCGCGGCCCTTGTCGGCCACGCGCGCTGACCGGTGCCTTTTTCGTTTGAATACCCCGGCATCGCGGCGTTCTTGTGACCCCTCGATACCCTGAACAGACTGACACTTAAAACTTAACCATAACAGACACGCTCAAAATATTCAGCTGAAATGTATATCGCAATATGTGTAGCTGTCGCCGTGGTGGCCCTGGCACTGGGCTGTATCGCGACGATAGCGGTTCAGAAATCAATCGGCCGCAGCAGGGCCAAGACCATAATCGACGAGGCCACGCGCGAAGGCGAGGTACTGCGTCAGAAAGAGGTGCTCCGAGGCAAAGAAGAGGGTATCCGCATCAAGGACGAGGCCGAGAAACAGGCCACCCAGCGTCTGGGGCGCGTGCAGTCGGCCGAGGCCAAGATGAAACAGCGCGAGGCCCAGCTCAACCAGCAGCAGAGCGAGAACGCCCGCCAGCGCAACGAACTCGACGCCACACGCCAGCGCCTGCAGGCCGAGGAGGCCGTGATCGACCAGCGCAAGGAGGAACTCGACCGTCTGCGCCGTCAGGCTCAGGACACGCTTGAGCATATCTCGGGCCTCTCGGCCGAGGAGGCCAAGGAGAAACTCGTCGAGACAATGAAAGACGAGGCCAAGACCGCCGCGCAGTCGTATATCAACGACATCATGGACGACGCCAAGATGACCGCCAACAAAGAGGCCAAGCGCATCGTCATCCAGTCGATACAGCGCGTGGCCACCGAGACCGCCATCGAGAACTCGGTGACCGTGTTCCATATCGACTCTGACGAGATCAAGGGGCGCATCATCGGCCGCGAGGGGCGCAATATCCGGGCTCTTGAGGCTGCCACAGGCATCGAGATCATCGTTGACGATACCCCCGAGGCCATCGTGCTCTCAGGTTTCGACCCCGTGCGCCGCGAAATCGCGCGCCTGGCGCTGCACCAGCTTGTGGCCGACGGCCGCATCCACCCCGCACGCATCGAAGAGGTGGTGAACAAGGTGCGCAAGCAGATTGAGGAGGAGATTGTCGAGACCGGCAAACGTACCGCCATCGACCTCGGTATCCACGGTCTGCACCCCGACCTGATCCGCATGATCGGCAAGATGAAATACCGTTCGAGCTACGGCCAGAACCTGCTGCAGCATGCCCGCGAGACAGCCAACCTCTGCGCCACCATGGCCTCTGAACTGGGGCTCAACCCCAAGAAGGCCCGTCGCGCCGGTCTGCTCCACGACATAGGCAAGGTGCCCGACGAGGAACCCGAACTGCCGCATGCAATCCTGGGCATGAAGATCGCCGAGCGCTGCAAGGAGAAACCCGAAATCTGCAACGCCATCGGCGCCCACCACGACGAGATCGAACAGACCACACTGCTTGCCCCGATAGTGCAGGTGTGCGATGCCATCTCCGGCGCCCGTCCCGGCGCCCGTCGCGAAATCGTCGAGGCATACATCAAACGACTCAACGACCTGGAGCAGCTGGCGCTCAGCTATCCCGGCGTAATCAAGACATACGCCATCCAGGCCGGCCGCGAGCTCCGCGTCATCGTGGGCGCTGACAAGATCGACGACGCCCAGACCGAGAGCCTGTCGAACGAAATCGCCAAGAAAATCCAGGACGAGATGACATATCCCGGCCAGGTGAAGATTACCGTCATCCGCGAGACCCGCGCCGTGTCGTTCGCCAAATAACAGCGTGTCTGCCGTATGAGTAACCAGAAACAACCGCAGGCACCCGACGAAAGCCGGGCAGCCGCCGGTACAGGTTGCGGCGGATGCGGCCACGGGTGCGCGTCGGGCTGTGCCGCCGGGCAGTGCCCCGCCGAGGGCACATGCGTGGGGTGCGCCAACGGCGAGTGTCACGACTGCCGCCTGCGCTCGAAACTGCACAGCTACAACTATCTCGACGACATCCCCGGCGGGTATGCCGACGACGATATGGTCGAGGTGCAGTTCAAGAACACCCGCAAAGGATATTACCGCAACTCCACGCACCTGCCGCTTGAACTCGGAGAGTGGGTGGCCGTCGAGGCCAGCCCGGGCCATGATATAGGCCGTGTGTCGATGACCGGAGCCCTGGTGCGCCTGCAGATGCGCAAGGCCGGCATCAAGCCCGACGCCGAGCACAAGCGCGTGTTCCGCAAGGCCAAGGCCTCTGACATGGAACGTTACCAGGCCGCCCGCTCTCGCGAGGAGGACACCATGATCCGCGCGCGCAAGATAGCCTCGTCACTCCAGCTCAACATGAAGATCGGCGACGTGGAGTATCAAGGCGACGGAAACAAAGCCATATTCTACTACATAGCCGAGGAGCGTGTCGACTTCCGCCAGCTCATAAAGGTGCTCGCCGAGACCTTCAAGGTGCGCATCGAGATGAAACAGATCGGCGCGCGCCAGGAGGCCGGACGCATCGGCGGTATCGGCCCCTGCGGCCGTCCGCTCTGCTGCACCACCTGGATGAGCAACTTCGTGAGCGTGTCGACAGCCGCCGCCCGCTATCAGGACATATCGCTGAACCCCCAGAAACTTGCCGGGCAGTGCGCCAAGCTCAAGTGCTGTCTCAATTTCGAGATTGACTCCTATGTCGAGGCATCGAAGAAACTCCCCCCGAAGGATACGCGTCTCGAGACTGCCGACAATACCTATTTCTATTTCAAAGCCGACATTCTCAAGGGAGAGATCACATACTCTACCGACAAGAGCATCCCCGCCAACCTGGTGACCATCACCGCGGCGAGAGCGTTCGAGGTCATCGAGCTGAACAAGAACGGCGAGAAACCGCTCGACCTCAAGGCCGAGGAGGAGGAAACCGCCGCCAAGCCGGCAGCCGTGGTAGACCTTGCCACCCAGGATTCACTCACGCGTTTCGACACCAAGAAGAAACGCAAGAAGAAAGGCGGCCAGAAAGAGAAGGGCGCGCAGCCGTCAGCAAACAAGGAGGGGCAGGCTCCTAAAGATAAGGAGAAGCCGAAAGACTCGTCAGCGAAGGGGCAGCCCAAAGATAAGGAGAAGGGTTCTGACAAGCCGAAACCCCAGAAACAGCCGAAACCCTCTAAACCTCAGAGTGACGGTAAACCGCAGGGTGACAAATCGCCGGCGTCTGTCGCACCACAGGGCGAGGCGAAACCCCGCAGTGAGGGGAAAGGGTCGCGCGACCGCCGCAACGGCGGAAAGCCCCGCAATGCCGACAACCGTCCCAAAGGCGACCGCCAGCCGCGACCCGAGAAGTCAGAGAAACCGGCGAAGTCAGACAAGTCGGACAGGTCAGACACATCCGACAGATCCGACAAAGGCCCGCGCCAGCCGAAACCGTCAACTCCCGCATCCCCCGCAGAATAAACCGATTGTGAAACCGCGTAACCGCATACCCGCATATCAGCAGCCGTTGCGACCCCTTTGGGCCGCGGCGGTTGCCCTGTTAATGGTGGCGGCTGTGGTTACCGGCTGCACCACGCCGCCCACAAACGATTACAGCGAATACCGCCACATCGACCCGGAGGGGTGGCGCTACGGCCAGGCAATGGTCTACCGGCCGGAATTCCGAGACTCCGTGGCCACCGGCTATTTCGTGACCGCGGTGACACATGCCGCCGATTTTCCCTACACGGCCCTGTGGCTTGAGGTGTCGTCGGCCGACCCGGCAGGGCGCATCCATGCCGACACCGTGCGCCTCACCCTGGCCGACCGCTACGGGCGTTGGCTTGGCAGCGGCATAGGCCCGCGCCTGCAGGTCACCGACACCCTGCCGCGGCGTGTCGCCATAGCCGCCGGCACCCGGGTAAAGGTGCGTCACATCATGCAGACCGACACCCTGCGGGGCATCGAGCAGGTGGGCATCTTCTTCATGGCCGACCCGCGCTGACCGCCTCTCTGACACATGACCTTTTGGCGCCCCGGCGGTGTTTATTATCTGATAAACTGTTCTGAAAAATGGAGAATCTCGTCATACTGCCTCGCGAAGAGGCCGCCATGCGCCTGGCCAAGGTGCAGGAGAAACTTGCCGGCGTGGCCGACGCCATGCTTGTGACCGACTATGCCAACCTGTATTATCTCACAGGACGGGTGTTTGCCGGGTGGGCGTATCTTCCCGTCGACGGGAAACCGCTCTGGATCGTGCGCCGTCCCATCGAACTCGGGGGCGACGGCGTGGCTTACGTGCGCAAGCCCGAGGAGATTCCGGGGGTGCTTGAAAGTAACGGCCTCAGCGTGCCGGTTACGGTCGGCCTGGAGCTTGACCTGACACCGTGGAATACGGTCGACCGCCTCCGCAAGGCTCTCGGCAATCCCGCCACCGTCGATGTCACCAATGTGATGCGCGAGGCGCGCTCTGTTAAGACACCGTGTGAGATCGGATTGCTGAAACTCTCGGGCGCCCGGCATTCGGAGGTCTATGGCCGCATCCCTTCGCTCTATCATATCGGCATGACCGACTTCGAGCTTGACGTGGAGATCGAGCATCTCTCGCGCAAGGAGGGTAACCTTGGCATATTCCGCATCTCGGGGCAGTCGATGGAGTTCTTCATGAGCAGTGTGCTCACCGGCGAGAATGCAGATGCCCCCACGCCATACGATTTCGCCCTGGGTGGCGCGGGGATGAACCCCTCGCTCCCGGTGGGTGCCTCGGGCGAGGAGATAAAACGCAACCGCCCCGTAATGGTCGACGCCAACGGGAACTACACCGGCTATATGACCGACATGACCCGTGTGTTCTCGCTCGGCCCGGTGCCTGACGAGGCACGCCGCGCACATGAGTGCTCGATCGAGATACACCGCATGTTCGCGCGCGAGGCGGTGCCCGGCACCGAGGCGAAAGCCCTATACGAGCGCGCCCTCGAGATAGTGAAGGCCCACGGCCTCGAAAGGTATTTCATGGGGCATCGCCAGCATGCCGGATTCGTCGGGCACGGCGTGGGCATCGAGATCAACGAGTGGCCGGTCATAGCCCCGAAGTCGCGCCAGGTACTGCGCGAGGGGAATGTCATAGCCCTTGAGCCCAAGTTCGTTCTCCCCGGCATCGGCGCCGTGGGCGTGGAGAACACCTATGTGGTCTGCGCCGACCATGCCGAATGCATCACCACGGCGCCTGAGGATATCGTGGAGTTCATTGTCTGAACTCCGGAGTCTGTCTGCCGTAACCTGTCATACACATCACACACCACAGTGCGTTTATGCTGAAAGAAAAGATTGACCTCCCTGTGTTCCATACCGTCGGCGAGACCGCCGATCGCCTCGGCCGCGAGTGCTATGTCGTGGGCGGCTATGTGCGCGACATGCTGTTGGGACGTCCGTCAAAAGATATGGATTTCGTCACCGTAGGCTCGGGCATCGAGGTCGCCAAGGCCGTGGCCAAGGCGATGCGCGCCCATCTGGCGGTGTACCGGAATTTCGGAACCGCGCAGGTGCGCAAGGGTGAGACCGAACTCGAGTTCGTAGGCGCCCGCAAGGAGTCGTACCACCGCGAGAGCCGCAAGCCGATAGTCGAGGACGGTACCCTTGACGATGACCTGGCGCGCCGCGACTTCACCATCAACGCCATGGCCGTCTGCGTCAACGCCGACCGCTACGGCGAGCTGATTGACCGCTATAACGGCATACATGACCTCAACGACGGTCTGATCCGCACGCCGCTCGACCCCGACATCACCTTCTCTGACGACCCTCTGCGCATGATGCGTGCCATAAGGTTCGCCACCCAGCTGCAGTTCACCATCGTGCCCGAGACGCTCGACGCCATTACGCGCAACGCCCGGCGCATACGCATAATATCGGGCGAGCGCGTCTACGACGAGCTTACCAAAATCATGCGTTCGCGCAAGCCCTCGATAGGGTGGATGCTGTTGCTGAAGACCGGTCTGCTGCCGATAATCTTCCCAGAGCTTGCCGCCATGCGCGGCGTGCAGACCGTAAACGGAATCAGCCACAAGGACAATTTCTTCCACACCATGACTGTGCTTGACGGCGTGGCCGCGAAGTCCGACAATGTGTGGCTGCGCTGGGCCGCCCTGCTGCACGACATCGGCAAGCCGGTGACAAAGAAGTTCGACCCCCACGCCGGCTGGACATTCTATGGCCACAATGCCGTGGGCGCCAAGATGGTGCCGCGCATCTTCCGCCGCATGAAATTCCCCATGAACGAGCACATGAAATATGTGCAGAAACTCGTGGAACTGCACATGCGCCCCATCGCCCTGGTCGAAGACGAGGTGACCGATTCGGCCGTGCGACGCATGCTCTTCGAGGCCGGCGACGATGTCGACGACCTGATGACACTCTGCGAGGCCGATATAACCTCGCGCAACCGCGAGAAGGTCGAGCGGTTCCGTGCCAACTACGAGCTTGTGCGCCGCAAGATGGTTGAGCTTGAGGAGCGCGACCGAATACGCAACTTCCAGCCCCCTGTCGGCGGCCTGGAAATCATGCAGACTTTCGGGCTCCCCGAATGCCGCGAGGTGGGCCTGATCAAAGAGCGCATAAAGAACGGCATACTTGACGGCGAACTCCCCAACGACCATGATGCCGCTTACGCCTTCATGCTCGGTTTCGCCGCCTCAGAGCTGGGTCTCACCCCCGTAAAATAAGGGTATTTCCCCCCTCTCACCCATAACACCCATAATTCCCATGACTCCCATTGCATCAGGCGTGGGAGTCATGGGAATTATGGGAGTTATGGGTGGGGCGCTCACTTGTAAAGGAAACGCCTGATTGAGTGTTTCGGGGTCTTGGCGAACTCGTCGGTGTGAATCTCGAACGCCGACACGCGCGAATAGCCCGGCAGCTCCTTGTTGAGCACCGGCAGCTGGTCCATGACACGCTTTTCGGTCTGCTGGTCGGTAAGCCCCTCCATGCGCCCCTGCTCGTAGTTGGGGTGCACGAGCGCTATGATGCGTCCGTCGCGGTCAAGCACAATCGACTCGCCCACAAGGGGCAGCTCGTTCAGCTTGGCCTCGATCTCCTCGGGGTAGATGTTCTGTCCCGAGGGGCCGAGTATCATGTTCTTGTCGCGGCCGTGTATGTAGAGGTATCCGTCGGCGTCGCGCGTGCACAGGTCGCCCGTATTGAGCCATCCGTCGGGGGTGAGTGCCTCGGCGGTGGCCTTCGGGTTCTTGTAGTACCCTTTCATCACATTGTCGCCCTTTACGAACAGCACCCCGGCCTTGTGCGCCGGGTCGGGCGACTCGATGCGTGCCTCCATACCGTCGCACAGACGTCCGCACGAGTGTGGCCGCTGTGTCTCCCACCACTCGTAGGTCACCAGCGGGGCGCACTCGGTCATGCCGTAACCCACGGTGAACGGGAACTTGATGTCGCGCAGAAGTTTCTCCACGTCGGCGGCCACGGGGGCACCCCCGAGGATAAGCTGTTTAAGATTGCCGCCGAACGCCTGCAGCAACTGTTCGCGAACCTTGGCGTATATCTTCTTTCGCACCGGGGGAATGGCCAGCAGCAGCCGTATCAGCGGTTTGCGCAGGGTGGGGAACACCTTCCCCTTCACGATCTTCTCTATTACAAGCGGCACGGTGATAACGAGCTGTGGGCGCGTCTCGGCAAACGCCTGCAGCAGAATCTTCGGCGAGGGTACACGGCCCAGGAATGTGATGTGGCACCCGCGGCAGAACGGGAACAGCAGTTCGAACACCAGCCCGTACATGTGCGCCAGCGGGAGCATCGACAGCATGTCGTCGCCCGGATGGAAGAACGGGATGTTGCGCAGGGCGAAATCTACATTGCTCCACAGGTTGCGGTAGCTGAGCATCACTCCCTTGGGATTGCCCGACGAGCCGGATGTATAGTTTATGAGCGCCAGGTCGTCGATCGGCCGGTGGGTCAGCTTGAGTCTGGAGGGGTCGAATTCGCCGGGATACATCTCGGCGAACAGCCGGTCGAGGTTTGCGGCCGCTTTGGCCAGGCGCGTGTCGCGCGCCAGTTCGGCCTTGCACGAGCCTAAGAGCAGTATCCCCTTCAGGTCGGGCATGCGGTCGTGGTCGAGGTCGTTGGCTATCGACTGTTCGGTAAACAGCAGCCGTGCCTCGGAGTGGGTGGTGAGATGCTCGATCTGGTCGGGGTGGAAATCGTGCAGCAGGGGCACCGGCACGGCGCCGTAGGTCACCGTGGCCAGGAATGTCACGGCCCAGGCGGCAGAGTTCTTGGCGCATAGCGCCACCTTGTCGCCCGGTTTTATCGATGCCGCCTCGTAAAGCAGATGTATGCGGGCGATGCGGACGGCCACCTCGCCGTAAGTATATGTCACGCCCTTGAAATCACTCAGGGCGGGTATCTCCTTGTTGGCTGTCAGCGTCGAGCCGATTGCCGCAATCAGTTGATTCTCTTTCATGGGGTAGGTCTCCGGTGAATTACAGTGCCTGTGGAACAGCACACTGTAATTTAACGTTTTTAAAGCGTAAGCGGTTGTCTGTTACAGAAAAAATCACTTACTTTGCCAAGCTTAACGGCAAATTTAGTTAATTTAATCAACATTTCAAAGCCGATAATAACTTATCATAGCATATAAAGATGAAATTTAAATTCTTAAGCATGGCCGTCGGTGTGGTTTTCACAGCATGCACCGTGGCCCAGGCAGCCGACGGTTACAGGTTCACATTGCCAATGACAGCCGATGACGAGGATGCCACAGTTTTCCTTGTCGATTTCGACAACGGTGCAAAAATTGACTCGGCCGTGGTAGAGAACGCGCAGGCCGTGTTCACCGGCCATGTCGACGAACCGGTAGTGGCACGCATCGTCATGGAGGGGAAACGTCTCGGAAACATCATACTCGAGAACACCGAGATGCAGATGAAGGCCGACGGCAGTGTCAGTTCGCCGCTGAATAACGTGCTTGAGGATATGATGCGCCGTCAGCAGGCCATTTACAACAGCTATCAGGCAATAGCCTTGCTCCCCGGCAAGGAGGCCGAGAAGGCCGAACTCGAGCGCAGTTTCAATGCCGTGGCAGACTCCGTGTTCCAGGCCAACAAAGATAACGCCGTGGGCCGCTATATATTTATCAGCCAGGCGTATGACATGGACATTGACTCGCTCAAGGCCGCTCTTGAGAAGTATCCGCGTTTCAAGGACTCGAAACGTGTGGCCGGTATCCTCGACGCCGCCGAGAAACGCGCCCGCACGGCCGTGGGACAGAAGTTCGTGGATTTCGAGATCGCCAACGACTCGACCGTGCAGCGCCTCTCTGACTATGTGGGCAAAGGGAAATATGTGCTCGTTGACTTCTGGGCCTCGTGGTGCGGTCCCTGCATCCGCGAGACCTCGGTAATCAAGGATCTCTACAACCAGTATGGCCCCGAAGGGCTGGAAGTGCTTGGCGTGGCCGTGTGGGACGAGCCTGACAATACCCGCGCCGCCATCGCGAAACATCAGATTCCCTGGCCGCAGATCATCAATGCCCAGACCGTGCCCACCGACCTCTACGGCATCACCGGCATACCGCACATCATCATCTTCGGCCCCGACGGCACCATCCTCTCGCGCGGCAAGCAGGGCGACGAGCTCCGCGCCGATGTGGCACGCCTCTTCCCCGCCAAAGAATGACCGCGCACTTTTAAGCACAATAAGGTCTTTATGGTCTTTAAGGTCTTTAAGGTCGCTGAAGACGCTAAAGACCTTAAAGACCCTAAAGACCCTAAAGTCACTACCCGCCCTTTGGGGGTTAACTCTGCTGTTCTCTTGACTTTTTAAACTTCATACTTTTTAAACTTCCCCTGATGCGCCTGTTGCGAGTTCGGGGGATTTTTAGTAATTTTGCGGGTTGAAAGCAGAATGAAGAAAAGTATGGCGCCATCGGGTGCCCTCAACTAACGTTTTATGCAGAATATCCGCAACATAGCCATTATCGCCCATGTGGACCACGGCAAGACCACACTGGTTGATAAGATGCTTCTGGCCGGCCATCTCTTTCGTGAGAATCAGAATGCCGGCGAACTCATCCTCGACAACAACGACCTCGAACGCGAGCGCGGCATAACAATCCTGTCGAAGAATGTGTCAATCAACTACAAAGACACAAAGATCAACATCATCGACACCCCGGGACACGCCGACTTCGGCGGCGAGGTGGAGCGCGTGCTCAACATGGCCGACGGCTGCCTGCTGCTGGTCGACGCTTTCGAGGGCCCGATGCCGCAGACACGTTTCGTGCTGCAGAAAGCTATCGAGATCGGCCTCAAGCCGGTTGTCGTGATCAACAAGGTCGACAAACCCAACTGCCGCCCCGACGAGGTGCAGGAGATGGTCTTCGACCTGATGTGCAACCTCGACGCCACAGAGGAACAGCTCGACTTCCCCACCATCTACGGCTCGGCCAAAAACGGCTGGATGTCGACCGACTGGCAGAAACCCACCGAAAACATCATACCTCTGCTCGACGCGATCATCGAGCACATTCCCGCTCCCGAGACCCGCGAGGGTGACCCGCAGATGCTCATCACGTCGCTCGACTTCTCGAACTACGTGGGACGCATCGCCGTGGGCCGCGTGCACCGCGGTACCCTGCGCGAAGGCATGGAAATCGGCCTTAGCAAGCGCGACGGCTCTGTGTCGCGCCAGAAAATCAAGGAGCTCCATACGTTCGAGGGGATGGGCCGCAAGCGTGTGGCCGAGGTCTCGTCGGGCGATATCTGCGCACTCGTCGGCCTTGAGAACTTCGAGATCGGCGACACCGTGACGCTCGTCGACAATCCCGATCCGCTGCCGCGCATCGCCATCGACGAACCCACCATGTCGATGACCTTCACCATCAACGATTCGCCTTTCTTCGGCCGCGACGGCAAATTCGTCACCTCGCGCCACATCAACGACCGTCTGGTCAAGGAGCTCGACAAGAACCTTGCCCTGCGTGTTCAGAAAGGTGTCGACGAGGACAAATGGACTGTCTTCGGTCGCGGCGTGCTGCACCTGTCGGTGCTCATCGAGACCATGCGTCGCGAAGGCTATGAGCTCCAGGTGGGGCAGCCCCAGGTAATCATCAAGGAAATCGATGGCGTGAAATGCGAGCCTGTCGAGGCTCTCACCATCAACGTCACCGAGGAGTATGCCTCGAAGATGATCGACATGGTTACCCGTCGCAAGGGCGAGCTGGTGTCGATGACCACGCAGAACGACCGCGTGCACATGGAGTTCCACATCCCCTCGCGCGGCATTATCGGCTTGCGCAACAATGTGCTCACCGGTTCGGCCGGCGAGGCCATCATGGCACACCGTTTCCTCGACTACGAGCCCTGGAAAGGTGACATCGAGCGCCGCACCAACGGCTCGCTAATCGCCATGGAGGCCGGTACAGCCTACGCCTACGCCATCGACAAGCTCCAGGACCGCGGCCGTTTCTTCATCTTCCCCCAGGAGGAGGTCTACGCCGGTCAGGTCGTGGGCGAGTCGGCCAAAGACAAGGATATCGTAATCAACGTCACCAAATCAAAGAAACTCACCAACGTGCGTGCCTCGGGTACCGACGAGAAGGCCAAGATCGTGCCCCCCGTCGTGTTCAGCCTTGAGGAGGCTCTCGAATACATCAAGGAGGACGAGTATGTCGAGGTAACACCCAACCACATCCGTCTGCGCAAGATTATCCTCGACGAGCTTGAGCGCAAGCGCGCCAACCGCGACTGACATATTTTTTCAGGTAAATATCACCCACCATATCAGACAGCAATGAAGCCTTCCATTCCAAAGGGCACACGCGACTTCTCGCCCGCCGAGATGGCCCGCCGCAACTATATATTCAACACCATCCGCGACGTCTTCGCCCTCTACGGCTACAACCCCATCGAGACTCCCGCCATGGAGAACCTCTCGACCCTCATGGGCAAATATGGCGAGGAGGGCGACAAGCTGCTGTTCAAGATCCTGAACTCGGGCGACTTCCTGCGTGGCGCCGACCGCGCCCTCATAGAGAGCGGCGACACCGCGCGTCTGGCTCCCCAGCTCTGCGAGAAGGGGTTGCGCTACGACCTCACGGTGCCCTTTGCACGCTACGTCGTGCAGCACCGCAACGAGTTGCAGATGCCGTTCAAGCGCTCGCAGATTCAGCCCGTGTGGCGCGCCGACCGTCCGCAGAAGGGGCGTTACCGCGAGTTCTACCAGTGCGACGCCGATGTGGTGGGTTCAGACTCTCTGCTCAACGAGGTGGAGCTGCTTGAGATGATCGACGAGGTGTTCCGCCGCCTGAAAATCCGCATCATCCTCAAGCTCAACAACCGCAAGGTGCTGGCCGGTTTCGCCGAGCTGATCGGCGCGCCCGACAAGATTGTGGACATCACTGTGGCCATTGACAAACTCGACAAGATCGGCCTCGACAACGTGAACGCCGAACTGCTTGAGCGCGGCCTCGACGAGAAACAGGTGGCTACACTCCAGCCCATCCTGGCCATCTCGGGCACCACGGCCGAGCGCCTCGACGCGCTCGACACACTGCTGGCCTCGTCGGAGATCGGCCGCAAGGGCGTGGAGGAACTGCGCGAGGTAATCGCCGGACTCGATGCCGTAGGCCTCGACGCCACCCTCGACCTCGATGTCTCGCTGGCCCGCGGCCTCAACTACTACACCGGCACCATCATCGAGGTGAAAGCCGCCGACGTGCAGATAGGCTCGATTACCGGTGGTGGCCGCTACGACAACCTCACCGGCGTGTTCGGCATGCCGGGTCTGTCGGGCGTGGGCATCTCGTTCGGCGCCGACCGCATCTACGACGTGCTCAACACCCTCGACCTTTATCCCGCCGAGGCCCGCACTGCCACACAGGTGATGTTCGTGAACTTCGGCCCCGCCGAGGCAGCCGCGTCGATGAAGATGATGAAACAGATGCGCGCCGCCGGCGTGGCATGCGAGATCTATCCCGATGCTGCCAAGATGAAGAAACAGATGACATACGCCAACGGCGCCGGAGTGCCCTTCGTGGCCATGGTCGGAGAGAGCGAGATGCAGCAGGGCAAGATGGCCCTCAAGTGCATGGCTACCGGCGAGCAGAGCCTGCTCACCCCCGCCGAGGCAGTAGTGGCCGTCAAAGCCGCCCGTAACTAACCCCAGTCACCGATTGCAATGAAGAATATCAGATACGTCATAGTGGCCCTTGTGGTCGCATTCACGGCTTTTGCAGGCCGCGCCGAATTCCGCTGGGGCCCCACGGCCGGTGTCAGCATCACCACTCTTGATTTCAAACAGGATCTCTTCAAGGTCGACAGGTCGGTTGGCCCGGCTGTCGGCGTGATGGGCGAGATGATGTTTCCCGGCATCGGCTTCGGCATCGACATAGGCGCCCTCTATTCAACGCAGGGTGCCACGCTCCACCTGGGCGACCGCAAGATCTGGGCTGTCGACGGCTACGGCACCGAGCGCTCATACCTGCACATGGTGCAGATCCCCATCGATCTCCGTTTCAAATGGACCCGCATGAACGGTTTCGAGGACACGCTGGCCCCCTACGTGTTCGGCGGCCCCACCATCTCTATTCTCGCCGGTCACAACAACCTGAAGGCCCTCGACTACACCGCCGGCTCCATCGGCCTGCAGTGCGGTGTCGGTGTCGAGCTCTTCCGCCACTGGCAGATTCAGGGCCAGTACACCTGGGGCATGACCTTCGCCACCAAGATGGCCAAACTCGTCGACGACTCCGCCCGCACCGACTTCTGGCAGATCCGCGTCACCTACCTCTTCTGAACCGCACCAGCCACTTCTGAACATCACCATACACTTGCAGGGCCGCTACATGTAGCGGCCCTGCAAGTGTATGCACAAATACCGGTAACACATTTGGTTTTCATTGTGTTGGGGCAGTCCGACAAGTCCGACGGGTCTGACTGGGGGGAGGGTCAGACGGGGCGGGGGTAGCGGCGACGGAAAAGGTACCACTGGGAGAGGCCGCGGGTGGCCAGGTAGAGGATGAAGGCGAGCCAGAGGCCGTGGTTGCCGATCATTGGGTAGAGAGCATTCTCGGCGATGAAGAAGACAAGCATGGCCGTCACCATTGATTTCAGCAGGGCGTGGGTGAGGGTGGCGCCGATGAAGACGCCGTCCCAGATGAATCCGGCGAATCCGGCGAAGGGTATCAGCAGTGCCCACCACCAGTAGATGCCCGAGGCCTCGATGACCGGTAGGTCTGAACTGAGCAGCCCCAGAAACTCCTCGCCCCCGACAAAGTAGATTACGGTGAAACTTACTGCCAGAGCCGTTCCCCAGCGCATGAGCGACCTGACGCACCGGCGCATGAGCAGGAGTTCGCCCCGGCCAACGTATTGGCCTACAAGAGCCTCGCCGGCGAAGGCGAATCCGTCCATCATGTACGAGAAGAGCATGAACAGTTGCATCAGCAGGGTGTTCACGGCCAGTATCACGGCGCCCTGGCCGGCGCCGGTGCGGGTGAACCACAGTGTTACGGCAATCATGCAGAGGGTGCGCAGCATCACATAGATGTTTACCGAGAAGAACCGGCGCATACCGTCGGTCTGGAATACTTCGGCCCAGGTAACACGCCCCAGGCGGTAGCGTCGCAGAAAGAGCGCCGACATGCTCAGGCCGGTCCACTGGGCGATGAGGGTCCCCAGCGCCACGCCCTCAATCTTCATGTGGGCGACGTAGACAAGCAGAAGGCTGGCCGCGATGTTCACCACGTTGACGGTGAGCGACGTCCACATTATCATGCGCGAGTTCTGCATCCCCAGGAACCAGCCCGACATTGCGTAGGTGCCGAGCATCGCGGGCGCGCCCCAGATGAGGATGCTGAAATAGCGGCGCGAGAGTGGTTCGGTGGCCGAGTCTGGTTCGAGGAAAGCTGTCAGCGCCTCGGCCACGGGCCACTGCAGGGCTATCATTAACACAGCCACGCCGAGCGCCACGACAAGTGAGCGGCAGAGCACTACAGTGCAGAGGCGCATGTCGCCGGCGCCGAAAGCCTGTGCGGTAAGCCCGGAGGTGCCTCCGCGCAGGAATCCGAACAGCCAGTAGAGCATGTTGAACATCACGCCCCCCACGGCAATGGCCGCTATATACACGGCGCTGCCCATGTGCCCTGTCACGGCCGCGTCGACCAGCCCCAGCAGGGGCGTGGTGATGTTGGCTATAATCGAGGGGATGGCCAGCGCCAGTATCTTGCGGTTCAATGTATTGTATGGTCAGGGGTTATTTGCCCGGCTGGGGCTTGGCGTTAAGCGACGAACGCCATACATAGAATATGAGGGCGGCGTATGCCACGAGAGCGAAAATCTGCAACAGAACGGGGTCGGTGGTGTTCACGAACTCGAAACCGAGGAAACGTGTCAGGGCGGCGAAAACGCCGAACAGCGCGCCGCCGGCGATGAGGCCCGACGAGATGAGGGTACCCTTGTCACGGCGTGCGTCGCTCACGGCCTTGTCTTTCGACGAGTTGGCCACGAACCATGCCACGGCACCACCTACGAGCAGGGGAACGTTCAGTCCCAGGGGGATGAACATGCCCAGGCAGAATGCCAGAGCCGGCACCTTGAGCCAGTTGAGCAGGAGGGCCAGCACCACGCCGGCCAGGTAGAGGATCCAGGGGGTGTCGCCGCCCATCATGAGCGGTTCGATCACCTTGGCCATGGCGTTGGCCTGGGGAGCCACCAGGGCGTTGTCGCCCGAGAAACCGTACACCTGGTTGAGCACCAGGATGACGCCGCCGACAGTGGCTGCCGACACCAGCGTGCCGAGGAATTTCCACGACTCCTGTTTCTTAGGGGTGGTGCCCAGCCAGTAGCCGACCTTAAGGTCGGTGACGAAACCGCCGGCCATTGAGAGCGCCGTGCAGACAACGCCGCCGATTACCATCGAGGCGACGATGCCCGAGGTGCCGTTCAGGCCGATGGCCACGAAGATGGCCGAGGCGATGATCAGGGTCATAAGCGTCATGCCCGACACGGGGTTCGAGCCCACGATGGCGATGGCGTTGGCGGCCACTGTGGTGAACAGGAAGGCGATGATGGCCACCACAACCCAGGCCACGAGGGCCTGCCACCATACATGTATAACGCCGAACCAGAAGAAAATCAGCACGGCCACAAGGGCTATGGCAATGAACATCACGATATGTTTCATCGATATGTCGGTCTGCCAGCGCACGGGGCGTGTGGCACCTGTGTCGTTACCTTTGAACTCACGGCCGGCCAGCCCGACGGCCTGGCGGATGATGGACCACGATTTCACGATGCCGATCACGCCGGCCATGGCGATGCCGCCGATGCCGATCATGCGGGCGTAGTTGCTGAAAATCTCCTGCGACGACATGGCCACGATCTCGGCATTGCCGTAGGTGCCCATAAGGGGTATGATCACCCACCACACGAACAGCGAGCCGGCGGTGATGATGAATGCATATTCCAGGCCGATTATGTAGCCCAGACCGAGCACCGCGGCGCCCACGTTGCAGTTCATGACGAGGCGTGTCTTCTCCTCAAGCACCTGCCCCCACTGGAACACGGTGGTAGAGAGGGTGTTGGCCCATACGCCGAATGTCTCGACGATATAGTCGTACAGACCGCCGATGAGCGAGGCGATTACCAGCGTCTTGGCTTGAGAGCCTCCTGTGGCGCCGGCCGACTGGCCGGAGGCGAGTACCTGTGTCGTGGCCGTGGCCTCGGGGAAGGGGTACTTGCCGTGCATGTCTTTCACGAAATATTTGCGGAACGGTATGAAGAACAGTATGCCAAGCACACCGCCCAACAGCGAGCTCAGGAATATCTGGAAGAAACTTACCGTAATCTCGGGGTAGGTGGCCTGCAGGATGTAGAGTGCCGGCAGAGTGAAGATGGCACCGGCCACAATCACGCCCGAGCAGGCGCCGATCGACTGTATGATCACATTCTCGCCCAGGGCGTTCTTGCGGCCCAGCGCTCCCGAAAGTCCCACGGCTATGATGGCGATGGGGATGGCGGCCTCGAACACCTGGCCTACCTTGAGTCCGAGATAAGCGGCGGCGGCCGAGAAGATAACGCAGAGAATCAGACCCATTACAACCGAGTATGGAGTCACCTCGGGGTACTGGCGCGCCGGATGCATCATCGGGCGGTAGGTCTCGTCGGCCCCTAACTGGCGGAAGGCGTTCTCAGGCAGCTGCACGGGGTCGGCTGTCTGGTCGATGAACTGCTCGGCGCCCCGGGTATCGTCCGGAGCCGCGTCACCGGCAAATTTTTCGGATTTTTTCATCTGTGGTATGATTGGGTTTGGGTTATGATTTCTGAGTCGGGGTCTCGGGGCGCTGCGGGCGCGATAGAATGTCGTATGTGTCGACGTATATCTCGGTTACCGACCGCTTTATGGCGTTGAAATCCTGCCATGTGCGGGTGCGCAGACGCCCTTCGATATAGAGTTTCGTCCCTTTTGTGATGTATCGTTCGGCAATCTCGGCGGCCGCGTCCCACATCACGATCTGGTGCCACTCGGTCAGCTCCTGACCCGATGCGAGGCGCTCGGAGGTTGCGAGCGAGAATGTGGCGTATGGACGCGAGTCAATGTACCGCACCTCGGGGGCGCGGCCCACATTTCCTACCAGTATTACCTTGTTTACCGACATATCGGGTCAGATTGTGAAATTAGCTGTCTCTAATAATCTGCAAAGTTACCGTTTTTTTGCAATCCCCCAACCCCGTGCCCGCTCTTTTTCCACCCCCGGGGGTATAAAAGTGCGGCGCGGCTCCCGGGGATGGGGCCGCGCCGCTTTGGCTTTGGTGAATCAGTTGGCTATGAAGGCGCCCAGGGCCGGCGGCAATGACGCGCTGCAGCTGTAGGCGCGGGCAAACTGGCGAATGAATGCCATGGTCTGCCGTCGGGGACGCATCTGCGAGGTACCCCGGTTTTCTGGAGAGAGCTGTTTCATAGCTGATTTAGGTGGGATTGAGGTAGAATCATTTTTCATAGGCACGCTATGTCTAATGTTTGGGGGTATGTGAGGGGAATGGAGGCGGGTCGCCGCCGTCCGGGCGCGGACTCTACCGCTATGTGGCTGAGCGACCTGCATATATATAACGTGCCGTCGTGCCTGATATTGCCGTGAGGGTGAAAAATTGATGCCGGAATGCTGTGTTTTGGCCCCGGAAGTGTTGATAACGCTTAAAAGGTGTCGTTATTGTGCGTGATTTGGTGAAAAAACGCTAATCGGGGGCAACTTTTTTTGCGTATTCAAATTTATTGATTACTTTTGTATTCGGAAAAGTAACCCCATCAACAAAACAACTGAATTCACCCTCGGGCAGCCGTGTCGGAAATAATTCACACCCGCCCGAAAATGCCTGATTATCAACCTAATTATAAACCTTTTAACACCCCCCTGCCTATCGCGTACTTCTACTTAATCTATTAAAACGACGAAAATGCAGAATCTTAACCGGCAGACCGACGAGAAGCTGGTCACCGCTTATGCCGATGGCAATAACGAAGCTTTCGATGTTATCCTTCGCAGATATCAGGATCGAATCTTCACCTATATCGTAAACATTGTTAAAAACAAGGATATCGCCGACGACATCTTTCAGGAGACGTTCGTGAAGGCTATCACCACCATACGCCAGGGCCGTTATACCGACTCAGGCAAATTCTCGGCGTGGCTCATGCGCATCGCCCACAACCTCATCATCGACTATTTCCGTCAGGAGAAGAGCGAGAACACTGTCTCGGCCGACCAGGAGGAGGTGAACGTGCTCAACCGCCGCGACCTTTCTGAAGAGAATGTAGAGGATCTTCTCGTTACCTCTCAGATCCACACCGACGTGCGCCGCATCATGGAGTCGCTGCCCGAATCGCAGCGCGAAGTGCTTGAGATGCGTTTCTACCGCAACATGTCGTTCAAGGAGATTGCCGAGGCCACCGGCGTCAGCATCAACACCGCCCTTGGCCGCATGCGCTATGCCGTGCTCAACATGCGCCGCATCGCCTCAGAGAAAAACATAGTGTTGACCCGCTGACGGCACCCCGCGCAGATTCTGCGCAGGTGCCCGTGGCTCCCGCACTCGTCAACCATACATCGCCGCCGTCTTTGCCCGCGG
>CALJBF010000161.1 GCA_938027385.1 uncultured Porphyromonadaceae bacterium
TCCAACCTCTGACGCCGCGCAGTTCGAGCTTGTGGCTCCTGACATCGAGGCCAAATACAGCGCCACCCTTATCGGCAACTACCTGTATGTGCCCGAGCAGGAGGATGTTGATTTCTTCGGCACATTCTATTCTGTCAGCCGGTACGATATCGACGACGAGTATGCCCGCACAAACCATTCGGTGTCTAACGACCATTTCAAGGCACGCTGTACCGCCCCGGATCCCACTGAAGAGGGGATATGCTACGGCTGTTTCTATAACGGCAACGCCGGTTACAACTTCTCGAAAGTGAACTATGCCACCCGCCAGGAGACCGTGATCAAGGCCATCGGCACACAGTGGCAGGTATGCGGTATCAACGCCGCCGGCGAACTGTATGCCGTAGACTCGCAGAAACGACTCTATTCTGTCGACAAGTCTACCGGTGACCAGACGCTTGTGGCCACGCTGACCGGCATAAACCTCAGCGGATGGAACGCCGGCTGTTTCGACCTCAAGACCGGTGTGATGTATATGACAACCTCGTCGAGCTATACCGGCGCCAAGGGTGGTCTCTACGCCCTCGATGTCTCGTCGGGCGAACTGACGCTGATACGTGAGTTCACCGACGGCGAGGTGCTTACGTCGCTGTTCATCCCGGTGTCGAACATTCCGGCCAACGCTCCCGCCGCGGCCTCGGGGCTGACGGTGTCGTTCCCCGGCGGTAGCCTCACCGGCACCGTGTCGTTCACCATGCCAGCCACATATTATGACGGGTCGGCTGCCTCGGGCGCCTTCCATTACAGTGTCGCAGTTGACGGTGTCGAGGCCGTGAATGGCGTGGAGGTCGCCGGCGGTGCCGTATCGCGCGAGATTACGGTGGCTGCGGCCGGCGAGCATAAGTTCGAGGTCATCTGCTATAACGCCAACGGCAACAGTCCGAAGGTCAAGACCCAGGCTTTTGTGGGTACAGACGTGCCTGTGGCCGTGGGGAACGTGCAGGCCACGCTGGCCGACGGCCGCATCACCGTGAGCTGGGATGCCGCCACCGGCTCGGTTCATGGCGGTTATGTAGACCCCTCGGCAGTAACCTACACGGTCACACGTCGCCCCGACGGCACGGTAGTGGCGTCGGGAATCTCGGCGACATCGGTAGAGCTTGATGCCGCGGTGCCCGACGGCGAGCTGCTGGCCTATACCTTCGAGGTCACCGCCTCGTATGACGGGCACACTTCCGATGCCGCTGTGTCGAACTCGGTGGTGCTGGGGTGTCTCACGCCACCTCACACCTGGAATTTCGCCTCGCACGACGACCTTGCCGGCACAACCGTCATCGACGCCAACAACGACGGCAAAGCCTGGACATACGACAGTTACAGCAAGTACCTGAGCGTCCAGTATAACTCCACGCTTGCGATGGACGACTGGTTCATCCTCGCTCCGCTGAAACTGCAGGCCGGCTATTCATATCAGCTCGGCTACGAGACAAAGGCATCGTCGGCCCGTTACAGCGAGCATCTTGAGGTCTGTCTGGGCACACAGGCCACAGCCGAGGCCATGACTGTGGTGCTGACCCCGCGCTATGAGATTGCCGAAAGCGATTTCACCGCCAAATCGGTGAAATTCTCGGTGGATGCCGACGGAACTTATTTCATCGGTTTCCACGGCTGCAGCGACAGAGATCGCAATCGCCTGTATCTGCGCAATATATCGGTGACGGCAGGTGCCGCGCCGGTGGCTCCGCAGGGTGTGTCCGGTCTCACCGTCACCCCTGATGCCGACGGCTACAACAAGGCCACAATAGCCTTTACTGCCCCCGAAAGGAATGTCGACGGGTCGGCTCTCTCTTCGTGCGACATCGTGATACGCCGCGGCGATGAGACCGTGGCTACGCTCGAAGGAGTCGAGGCAGGTGCGGCCCGGAGCTATGTCGACGAACCCGCCACCGGCGGCACATACACCTACAGCGTGGTGCCAGTGGCCAACGGAATAGAGGGTGAGACGGCAACCGCCACGGTATTCATCGGCCTGAAAGCCCCGCAGCCGGTCACCGGCGTGGCGGTCAACGAGACCGCCTCTGACGGCGAGGTGACCGTGACCTGGCAGGCTCCCGAGACCGATGCCGACGGGAACCCGTTCAACTCGTCGCTGGTGCGCTATAACGTATATTACTTCGACGGCATAAATCAGGCACAGCTTGTCGGCGAGAAACTTTCCGAACGCACATTTACCCACCGTGTCAACGACGGCTCGGTGCAGGATCTGGCGCTCTATGCCGTCGAGGCCGTGACCGACGGCGGCACAGCCGCGATGGTGGCCTCGGAGGCGCTGGCCGTCGGCAAGGCATATCAGTTGCCCTATGCCGATTCGTTCGCTCCGGGTGCCGACTTTATCTACGGCACACGCTCGCTCAACGGCACGAACCAGTGGATGACACTCAATGACGCTACTGTCGACATAATCAGCTCTGTCGATGACGACGACGCTTTCCTGGCCGTGCAGCAGAGCGGTAACCAGGCCTGCGGCGAGTTCTTCACCGGCAAGATCGCCATGGGCGACATGGCCGCGCCGGTGCTGTCGTTCTATACTTTCAATACCCTCGATGACCAGGGCCAGTATCCGAACATGAACACCATCCAGGTTATGGTGCGCGCCGACGGCTCGTGGCATGAGGCCGCAGCGGTCGTAGTGGCCGAGACCGGTGCCTTCAACCGCTGGAACAAGGTGTTTGTCCCCCTCTCGGCATACGCCGGGAAGAACATCCAGGTGGCCTTGCGCGTGACCTGCAACACTTATCTGCTCACCGTCATCGACGCTCTGCGCATAGGCGCCGAGACGGCCGACAATCTCGCCGTCACCGGGTTCTCGTTCCCCGGCGAGGTGTTTGCCGGTGCCGACACCCATTTTGACGTTACGGTCGACAACCGCGGCATGAACCGTGCCGCGTCGTTCGACGTGTCACTGCTCGTCGACGGCGTGCTGAGCGCCGCACGCACCGTGGCCGAGGGCCTCGATGCCGGACAGAAGACCCGCGTCACCTTCACCCACCGTTTCGATGCGGCCGACAACGAGACCCACACCGTCGAGCCCCGTGTGACGATGGAGGGTGACATGATTGCCGACGACAACACTTCAGGCGCCATGCCTCTTGCCGTGGATCCGTCGGTATTCCCCGCCGCCACGTCGCTCACGGCTCAGGTCGCCGAGGGGAAAGTCGCTCTTGCATGGAGCGCGCCCGACATGGCCACCGTACGCCCCGATGCAGTGACCGAGGATTTCGAGGGTTACGAGGCATTTGACCGCAACCCCGCGGGATGGACCATGATTGACCTTGACGATGCCCCCGTGGGCGGTTTCCGCAACATAACCCTCCCCGGTATTCAGCAGGGGTCGAAACAGTCGTTCTGGGTATCCGAGGCCTCTGAGGAGGTGTTCGGCGACGTCGCCGGCACATTCCTGGGCCACAACAGCCTCAAATATCTCATGCAGCTGTATGTCACCGGCACCGATGCTGACGGCAATACCGTCGCCTGCGACGACTGGGCGATATCGCCCATGCTCTACGGATGCAAGCAGACCGTCGGCCTCTGGGCCCGCAGTTATTCGGCCGCGATGCCCGAGAGCTTTGAACTGCTCTGGTCTGACGGCTCTCCTGACCCCGCCGACTTTGTGAGCGCCGCCGTGTTCAGGGAGATTCCCGCCGTATGGCGCCACTATGCCGTGCAGTTGCCTGAGGGCGCGCGCCGCCTGGCAGTGCGCTGTATCTCGAAAGACCGTTTCTCGTTCATGGCCGACGATGTGGCGTTCATCCCCGCCGAAGGCCCGAGCACGCTTACACTGCAGGGATATGACGTCTATTGCGACGGCGAACTGCTGGGCACTTCGGCCGAACCGTCGTTTGACGCCCCGCTCCCCGCGACCGACGGCGTTCACAACTACACTGTAGGCGCACGTTATGACCGAGGCGTGGCTCCGCTCAGCGCTCCCGCCACAATCGACTACTCCGGCATCGAGGGCACGGAGATATCGGGCGTCAGCGTCACCACGCTGCCCGGCCTGATTGTCGTCACCGGTGCCGCAGGGCGCGCCGTTTCGGTGGCCAACGCCGCCGGCATGACGGTTGCCTCTGTCACAGATGCTCCGGCCAGCCTGGAGACCGCCGTAGCCCCCGGCATCTACCTCGTCACAGTCGACGGCCTCACCCGCAAGGTAGCCGTCCGGTAACCCCGTTTTCCCATAAACGCATTACGGCGTGTGACCCCGGGGTCACACGCCGTAATGCGTTTATGCCGATATTCAATGCTGGAAATCAATAGTTGTCTTCTTTGCGCTGGAAGAAACCCTGGGGTTTCTGGCAGACGGGGCAGGCTTTGGGGGCCGATTTTCCCTTGTGGATGTAACCGCAGTAGCGGCACTGCCATTCGGTTTCGTCGCTGTCGGATGTGAAGACGGTGCCGGTGTTGACCCGCTCCAGCAGCACGCGGTAGCGGGCCTCGTGATGCTGTTCCACGCGGGCCACGCCGTCAAAGAGGGCGCCGATGGCGTTGAAACCCTCCTCGCGGGCCACGCGGGCGAACTCAATGTACATCTCCGACCACTCCTCGTGTTCGCCGGCGGCAGCCTCGGCCAGGTTGCGGGCGGTGTCGCCCACGGGGCCGGCAGGGTAGGTGGCGGTGATTTCAAGGAACCCCTCGTCGAGCATCGAGAAGAAACGTTTGGCGTGGGCGAACTCCTGTTCGGCCGTCTCCATGAAGATTGCGGCGATCTGCTCGTACCCCTCGTTGCGGGCCACTTCGGCAAAGATCGTGTAACGTCCGCGGGCCTGTGACTCGCCGGCAAACGCCTTGAGCAGATTCTGCTCGGTGCGCGTGCCCCTGATTGCTTTCTTATCCATATTTCAAGAATTTAGTTGACAGTCATGTTTGGTAGGCCCACATCGGGGTCTATAGGTATCAACATCCGGCCTTCGGGATTTGTTCGGTCGTGCGCGTATATTCGGTGCCGTTTTCATTTATTGGCAGGCAACGGCCCGGTTTTTGGCGGGGATTGCGTAACTTTGCAAAAATGACTTCTCAGATGAAAAAAGCGATAATACTTGCGGGGGCGCTGGCCCTCGCCTCGGGGCAGGTGCCGACCGCCGGCGCACGCGGCGCATCGCAGGCGGTGTCGGCCGTTCCGGCCGGTGTCGACGTCAACACGCCCGGGGCGCGCGGATATCTGGCGCGCGGCGTGCTCATGGCCGACGATGCCAACTGGCATGGAGCCGTCGACCAGCTTACACAGGCGCTGGAATCGGGCTGCCTTGACGCGCGTGATACCGAAACATCGCGTTTCCAGCTTGCAAGGGCGCTGGCGCACCTGCCGGGCGAACGTGGTCTGGAGGCTTTCCGCCGCTTTGTGGCCGACTATCCTTCGTCGGCCCTCTGCGAGCGTGCCCGCATGGGGATAGCCGACTGCCTCTACGACCGGTGCCGGTGGGGCGAGGCTCTGGCGGCATATCTTGAGGTGCGTGACGAGGCGCTGACCTCGACACAGCGCGCGTCGCTCATATACCGTCTGGCATATTGCCGACTGATGCGCGGCGAAGAGCGTGCGGCACTCACGGCTTTCGAGTCGCTCACGTCAGACCCCGTCTATGGCGCGGGCGCCAGGTTCTATGTGGCCACGATCGCATACGACGAGGGTGACCTGAAACGCGCGCGGCAGTTGCTCACGCCGCTCGAAGGGTCTAAAGAGGCACCCGCCGACATGGCACCGTACTATCTTGCGCAGATTGATTATGCCGAGGGGAATTTCGCCAGAGCCGCCTCCCGGGCAAAACAGCTGCTCAGACGTGCCGCCCTCGCGCCGGAATTCAAGGCCGAGACCGAGCGCATCGCCGGCGAGTCGCTTTACCGCACGGGCGACCGTGACGCGGCCCTGCCGTATCTTGAGCGTTATGTGGCCGAAACCGAGTCGCCGAAACCGTCGGCCCTCTATCTGCTGGGTCTCGACGCCTATCAGCAGGGTAACAACGACCGCGCCGTGGAACTGCTCACCCCCGTTGTGAACGAAAACAACTCACTGGGGCAGAACGCATACCTGCTCGTGGGCCAGGCATACCTGGCGCAGGGCAACTATGATGCCGCCACGATGGCGCTTGAACGTGCCTGCCGGCTTGACTTCGACGAGGCCGCGCGCGAGCAGGCCTATTACAACTATGGCGTGTCGCGTCTGCGCGGAGGCCGTGTGCCGTTCGGCTCGACGGTAACGCTGTTCGAGGATTTCATCACCCGCTATCCCGAATCGTCGCTTGTGCCGCAGGTGCGCGACTATCTGGTGAGCGGCTATGTGGCCGACGGCAACTACGCCTCGGCACTCGCCACGCTCGACCGCGCCACGCGCCGTACCGACAAGGTAGAGGCCGCGCGCCAGCAGGTGCTCTACCAGTGGGGCGTGCGCCAGCTGCAGTCGGGGCAGGACCGCGAGGCGGCGGCACATCTTGCCGAGGCCGCCTCGATGGGGCGCCATGACGCCGCGCTTGCCGCCGAGGCAAGTCTGTGGCAGGGCGAGGCGCTGTACCGCACCGGCGACTACACCGGCGCCGTGCAGGCGCTGAACACTTATCTGAAATCGGGATATGCGCAGGGGCAGAACCGCGCCCTGGCATATTACGACCTCGGATATGCCCGTTTCGCCTTGAAACAGTACGGCACCGCCGCCACCGATTTCAACAATTACCTGAAATATGCCGCCGCAGGGTCGCAGGTCGACCAGCGCGCCGACGCTCTGAACCGCCTGGGCGACTGCCGCTACTATTCGCACGACTTCGACAGCGCCGCAAAGACATACGCCCGCGCCATCGAGGCGTCACCCTCAACGGGCGACTATCCCGCTTTCCAACAGGCCATGATGAAGGGGCTGGAGCGTGACCACGAAGAAAAGATAGCCCTGCTCGACGCGATGATGGAACGCTATAGCCGCTCGCCGCTGAAAGCCCGCGCCATGCTTGAGACGGGTCACGCCCTTGAGGCTCTGGGTCGTCATGACGAGGCCATAGCCCGCTATACCGAGGCCGCCGAGACCTATCCCGGCACCGAACACGGGCGCCAGGGCCTGCTCATGGCGGCCATAACATACAACTCGCTCGGCGATACCCCCACGGCCAAGGCCGTATACCGCCGTGTCATAGAGCGTTACCCCTCGTCAGAGGAGGCGCGCACCGCTGCCGAAGACCTCAAGCATCTCTCGGCCGCCGACGGCACTCTGGCCCGCTATGCCGAGTTCATCGCCGATATTCCCGACGCACCGGCGCTTGACGACGCCGAGGCCTCGGCGCTCATGCTGTCGTCGGCTACCGATGCCGCCACGGCAGGGCGTCACGCCGACGCCATTGCGCGGGCTGACGAACTGCTTGAGCGCTATCCCGATGCCGTGGAGGCTGTAGAGGCCCTGCGCGTCAAAGCCGAGGCCGAGCAGGCTCTCGGCATGGCTCCCAAGGCCTGGGAGACATACACAATGATGGCGTCGAAGGCATCGTCGGCCGAGGATGTCACCGCCGCCCGTCTGGGGCTCATGCGCACCGGGCGCGACCTGGGCAAGAATGACGAGGTGCTTGCCGCCGCCGAGGCTCTGCTGGCGTCGGGTGGCACCGGTACCGACGAACGCGCCGAGGCCACATTCGCCAAGGCCCTGTCGCTGTCGAACACGGGGCATGCCGACGAGGCCGCCGAGCTGTGGAAAGGGCTTGCCGCCGACCCCGAATCGCTCTGGGGCGCCAAGAGCGCCTGGTACCTGGGTTCGCAATATCTGGCAGCCGGGCGCCTCGGCGATGCCGAGCGCGTGGCCACGACAGTAATCGACTCGGCCACGCCGCACGAATACTGGCTTGCCAAGGCGTTCATACTGCTCAGCGACGTGCGCCGTCGCCAGAACAACAATTTCGAGGCCGACGAATATCTGCGCGCCCTGCGCGAGAACTATCCCGGCACCGAGACCGACATCTTCAATGACATCGACAGCCGTCTGGCCGCCTCACCTAACAAATCCGACCGCAGATGAAAACCATCATATCT
>CALJBF010000162.1 GCA_938027385.1 uncultured Porphyromonadaceae bacterium
TTGGGCGACATCTTCACCGCCTCGGCGGCTTTGGCGTCTTTTGCAGCGCCCTTCTTGTCGGACTTGAGGATATGAGCGAACGACGGACGGCCGATCATATAGATTATAAAGCTTACTACCAGCGAGATGCATGCCACGCCGAAACCGTAGCTGTAGCCCGTGGAGAGCTGGGTGATATAGAGGTCGGCGAACTCGGCCATCGACATCCCCCCGGCGATGCCGCACTGCTGTGCGAGTGCCGTAAGCTGGTCCATGTTGGCCTGCGTGAAAGTCTCGGTGAAGGCACCGCCGCCGGCGGCCAGCCAGTCGAGATAGTGGTTGCAGAGCGCGGGCAGGTCTGAGTTGTAGACAAGATTGGCACCCTCCATGGCCACGTTGGTCATCTGCGTGGCCACCCAGGGGGCGAAGAGCGAGCCCACGTTGATGGCCATGTAGAAGATCGAGAACGCCGAGTCGCGTTTCGAAGCATAGCGCGGATCGTTGTAGAGGTCACCCACCATTACCTGCAGGTTACCCTTGAACAGGCCGGTACCGGTGGCAATCAGCACCAGAGCGCCGATAAGGATGGCAAGCGACGCGTCAGAGCGCACCGATGTGGGGATGGCCATGATAAGGTAGCCGGTGAACATCACGAAGATACCGGTTACCACACACTTCGAGAAACTCCAGCGGTCGGCGATCAGACCGCCGATAAGCGGCATGAAATAAACCAGCGCCAGGAACCCGGCATAGATTTGGCCCGAAACCGTGGAATCGAACCCGAACTTCGCCTGCAGAAACAGCAGGAACACGGCCAGCATCGTATAGTAGCCGAAACGCTCGCCGGTGTTGGCAAGCGACAGCCAGTACAGGCCCTTAGGTTGTTTGTCAAACATATCGCGTTATGTTAATGGTGATAGTCTTGTTTAAGCGGCAGGCAACCTCACATAAGCCACATACGTTACATAAGTCACATACGTTACATACGTCACATGCCCCGCGGCAGCCCTGCGCTCCGCGCGGTCACGCCTGCTTTTTGGCCTCGAAGGCCATGGCATACAGCCTGATGCGCTTGATCATGGCCAGCAGGCCGTTTGAGCGCGTGGGCGACAGGTGCTCCGACAGCCCCACGCGGTCGATGAAATACAGGTCGGCGTCAAGAATCTCCTTAGGCGTATGCCCCGAGAGCACCGACACCAGCATTGAGATTATCCCCTTTACGATGATGGCGTCTGAATCGGCACGCAGAATGATGTGCCCGTGGTCGTCGAGGCGCGCGTCGATCCACACACGGCTCTGGCAGCCGTCGATAAGGTTCTCGGGGGTCTTGAGCGACTCGTCGAGCGGGGGCAGCTCGTTGCCCATGTCGATTATCACGCCATAGCGGTCCATCCAGTCGTCAAGACCGTCGAACTGCTCGATTATCTCGTCCTGTTTCTCGTTGATTGTCATAAGTCGTAGATTGTATTTGCCACCACCTGCACCACATCGGCCATGGTCTGCGGGTCGATGGCCGCGGTATCGTCGGCCACGGTGTGCCAGGTGGGATTGAAACTGCCGGTCTCGGCATTCCTGTTCTCGATAATGTCGATGCAGGGTATGCCGGCGCGGTTTATGTAGATATGGTCGTCGGTTATGGCGCCTCCGCGCTCGTCGGGGAAACGGTCGCTGAGTCCGGCGCGCGAGGCCGTCTGCCACACCAGGTCTACCACAGCCTTGGCCTGAAGGTCTGAGAAGTATTCGCGGTGGAAACGGGCGTCGCGGCCACCTATCATATCGAGCAGTATGCCGAACACCGGGCGCGAGTCAGAACCGTAGGGCATTGCCGTGACCCACTGCTGGGTGCCGAGACACCATGATTCCTCGTCGACCGACGTGTCACCCGAGTTTCCGGAGTCTTCGGCGTCAACAAACAGCAGGTCGACACCCACGCCGGGCGTTTTCTGCGCCATCAGGCGCGCCATCTCAAGCAGACCGGCCACCCCTGAGGCGCCGTCGTTGGCACCCGGCACGGGGCGGCGGCGGTTGGCTTCCACAGGATCCTGGTCGGCCCAGGGGCGCGTGTCGTAATGCGCCAGCAGCAGCACGCGGCGGCTTGCCGCGGTGTTGAAACGCCCCAGGATGTTGGCCGCCTCGTGGCGCGAGCCGTCCCACACCGTCACAGGGGCGGTCTGCACCAGCACCGTGTCGGCGCCATAGCGGCGCAGGGTGTTGGTTATCAGTTCGCGGCACTGACGGTTTGCCTCACTGCCGGGCGTGCGCGGCCCCAGGGCCATCTGCGCCTCGACAAACGCCATGAGCGAGTCGGCCGACGGGCTCACTGCCGCCACAGCGCCTGCAGTGTCAGTGCCCCGGCCGGTTTCCCGGGCATCGGCGCCATGCTCGGCCGCCTTCCGGCTCCCGCAGGCCACCAGCGCCATCAGCGCCAATATAATTGTCACATATTTATGCATAACCGTATAGTATCGGGCAAAGATAACGATTTCGCCACCAAAAACCAAATAAACCGCCTCCCGCCGCCCCAACCAGCTAAAAAAGCCCTATATTTGCAGAAAAACCAAACGGTTTTGCCGGGTTCTCCCCGGCGAAACCGGGCTGAAGCCCGAAAGCGGGAACAAACCACCCATTCAGGCCTCACTCTTTTCCCCTCTTTCCCTCCTCTCACCCTTTTTCCACCCCATTTCCCATTTCCTCCCTCTTTCCTCTCTCCCCGCCTCTTTCCCCTTCTCCCTCTCTTCTCCCTTTTGCCGCCCTATGGCAGCGCGTTCACCGTTTGAAAAAATGTGCTGCATGGCTGTTTGCTCCCGCTCCGGGTTTCAGCCCGGCATGTTTTTCCACCTTAAACTCAAAAACCAATGGCTAACAAACAGATCTGGCGCGCCCCGTGGCATGATTACCGTACAAGATGCGTGTATATGGTAACCGTGAGTAAGCGGGCCGGTGTGCCATCTTTCGGGCGGCTCGGGGGGAGCCATCTGATTCCCGTGGGGCAGCCGGGAGCCGCGGTGGTTATGCTTTCGGCCGTGGGAACCGCCGTCAGCAAAGCCATAAGGGCCATTCCGGCAATTGACCCCGCCATCAGGCTGCTGCAATATTCGGTAATGCCCGAGCATGCACACATTCTGCTGTTTGTGAGCCGCCCGACCACCGAGCCGCTGGGCAATACAATAGCCCGTATGAAAGCCCGGGCAAATCATGAAAGCGGCCTGCAGAGTGTATTTGAAGAGGGGTTCAATGACCAGATCATCCTGCCACCCAGGCCTCTTGACACGCTGTTCACATATATCAGATGCAACCCGCAGAGACTGGCCGTCAGACGGGCCAACCCCGATTTCTTCCGGCGCGTAAACAGACTCACACTGGCAGGCTCCCCCTGCCAGGCATACGGAAACATGCAGCTGCTTGAAAATCCGTGGAAAGAGGCCGTGACCATTCACCGGGCCGATACCGCTCCGAAAAAAGCCCATGACCGCGCCCGCTGGCTTTATACCGCGGCCAACGGCGGAGTGCTAGTGTCACCGTTTATCTCCCAGGCCGAAAAAGAGATAAGGCGCGAGGCAGAATCTGTTGACGGAAAAATAATACTGCTCACCAACGAGGCCTTTCCTGAGCGATACAAGCCTGCCGCACATGATTTCGAGCGTTGCGAACTGGGCCGGCTGCTGATTATCGCGCCTTTGGAAACCCTCCCGGCCACCCGTGACACGTTTTTGCGGCTGAACGCATTTGCCGGGAGGATTTAAGGATTTTTGGGGAGAGTTGGATAACTTTGTGCAACCCGGGCGGCGGCCGGGGTGTTGATAATGAGGAGCCAACCTGAAAAATGGGCGGAAACGGCTTAAATACCCGAAAAAACAACTGAAACGATGAAGAAGATAGTGATAATGGGAGCCACGTCGGGCATCGGGCTGCATGTGACCGAGAAACTGGCGGCGCGCGGATATATGGTCGGCGCCGCCGGACGCAACACCGTGGCGCTCGAACAGCTCGGCAAGCTTTACCCCGACAACATACGGGTGGCGCGGATTGACGTCACCGACCCCGACGCTCCGACCCGTCTCGGCGAGCTTATCGCCGCAATTGGGGGCATGGACACATATTTCCATGTGGCCGGAATCGGTTTCGACAGCTACCCCCTCGACCCCGCCAAAGAGGAGGCAACCATGCAGACAAACGTCATGGGGTTCACGCGCATGATCGACGCCGCTTTCTGCTATTTCCGCGACCGCAACGGGGGTCGCGGCCACATCGCCGCCATCACTTCGGTTGCGGGGACCAACGGCATCGGGCGCCTGGCCTCGTATTCGGCCTCAAAGGCGTTCCAGCAGACATACCTGAAAGCCCTTGACCAGCAGGCGCACATCGCCGGCATGCACTTACGTTTCACCGACATCCGCCCCGGATGGGTGCGCACCCCTCTGCTCGACAACAACCAGAACTACCCGATGATCATGCAGTTGCCATACGCCGTGAAACGCATCATAAATGCCGTGCGGCACAACCGCCGCGTAGCCGTGATCGACTGGCGCTGGAACCTGCTCGTGGGTCTGTGGCGCCTTGTGCCCGACTGCCTGTGGGTGCGCCTCCCCATAAAGGTAAGCTCCCTGGCCACGGCTCGCCAGACGCGCCTCAACGCCGCCGAGGCTGTCGAGGACCAACAGGGCGTGAGTTGACCGGTTTCAGCGGCCTCACTCGCTCTCGCGAAGATAGCGTGCGCGTATGCGGTAAAGAGTTTCCTGCCTGATTTTCAGATATTGGGCTATGTATTTCGCCGGCACGTGCCGCAGTATGTCGGGGCGTGCGGCCACGAATGTGCTGAAACGGCTGTAGGCATCCTTGGCGCCGAAATAGACATACCGGCGCTCAAGCAGATACAGCTCCTCGACCAGCATTCGGTTGAACCACGCCATCAGTCCGGGACGCTCGCGCAACAGCGTCTCAAGCCGTGCGAAACCGATACGGTAAGCCTCGACCGGCAGCACCGCCACACACGAGAATGGCGCGGCCTCGCGGGCATAGAAACTGTGGAACGACATGAACGCGTCACCGTCATGCCCGAAACATATCGTGTCTTCCGTGCCGTCGAGGTCGCATGACACGCGGAAAATTCCCGATTTTACAAGATAAAGGTTTTCGTCGACACACCCCTGCGTGACTATCTGTGCCCCCTTCGCGTAGAGCGCGGTCTCACAGGCCGCCGACAGCGCCTCGACATCGGCACTGTCGACATCAGCGTACAATCCGACTATTTCGTGCAAATCCATCAATTGCAAATTTACGAATTTTCGTCCGTCACATCCAATCAAAATAACGTTCCCTGTGTCGCACCCGCACTGCAACAACAAGCAAAATGCAATCATACCGACAAAAACAATGACAAACTGACTCAAAGAGTGACTTTTTATGACATAGGTCATATTCTGTACGGCCCAATTGATATAATTTTGCATTTATAACAAATTTTCATCCCAGAATCATGAAACATCTTTACCTCGCGCTGTTCATCACTCCGGCGCTACTGGCGTCCCCCGACCTGCACGCGGCCCAGGCGCCCCCGTTCGCCGAATCATTTGACGATGCATCGTCGCTTTCGGCGTTCACCATCATAAACAACAACAACGACTCAAAGACCTGGGCCTGGGATTCCTCGACCCAGGCAGTGAAATATTCGAACACCTGGAAAGCGGCCGACGACTATCTCGTACTCCCCGGCCTGACGCTCGAAGGGGGCAAGCTCTACACATTCTCGTTCGACGCATACCGTCAGAGCTCGTTCCGCACCGAAAAAGTGGCGGCATACGTCGGCACCGGCGCCACTGTGGCCGAACTCACCACTGAACTGCTCCCTCCCACCGAGGTGATGGCCCAGAAGATCGAGAACCAGAAGGAAACACACGAGCTCAACTTCACGCCCACGACCTCGGGAGTGTACTATTTCGCCGTCAAGGCCTGCTCTGACGCCAGTCAGCTGAACCTGTATGTCGACAATGTGGCCGTAACCTCGGCCAAAGTCACCGAGGCTCCGGGCGCCGTCAGGGATTTCACCGTCACTCCGGCCCCGCTCGGCGCGCTGAAGGCCAATATCAGTTTCCGCGTGCCCGAGACCACCATCAGCGGCGAACCGCTTGACGAGCTTGACAAAGTCATGATCTACCGTGGCGACGTGCTGGCCGTAACAGTCGACGTGACAGCAGGCACCGACACACCCTACGCCTGCACCGACGACAATGCCGTATATGGCGAGACAGTCTACCGTGCCGTGGCACACAATGCCGGGGGCGACGGCCTGGAATCGCGCGTGACCGTGTTCATCGGCAACGACCGCCCGTCGGCACCCGCATCCGTCACCCTGAGGCACGGCACCGCCGACGGCGACGCCGTGATAAGCTGGGAAGCACCTGCCACCGACATCCGCGGCCTCTCGATAGACCCCGCCACACTTACCTATACTCTGAAACACACCCGCCCGTCGCAGGAGTGGTACGAAGACCTGGCCGACGGCGTCAGCGGCAACACATACGCCTACACCGAATGCGACCCCGCCACCGAGCAGGCCTTCTACAAATACTCGGTCAAGGCCGTGAACGCCGCCGGCGAGGGTGACCCCATATTCTCTGAGATGTGGATTCCGCTGGGACGTCCCGACGCCGTTCCTTACACCGAATCATTTGCCGGCGGAATGCTCGAACACATCTTCCGCACCAAGATCGAGACCGGCACCGGCATGTGGTCGATGGGCGACGATGATACCCAGCCCGGCCTCCAGTCGGCCGACGGTGACAACGGATTCATAATCTGCAACGGCGGCGCCCCCGGCGATGTGGGCGCGCTCTATTCGGGACGCATCGACCTCGGTACGCTCCCCAACCCGCAGCTGTCGTTCAACTACTTCAACTACGGCAGTGACGACACCGGTTTCATAACCGTGATGGTCAACAGCGGCGAGGGGTTCGAGCCGCTCGGACAGCCGGTTCTCACCGGCGAGGGTGACGAAGGTGCCTGGAACCTCGCAGTCTTCCCGATGGCTGAATACGCCGGGAAGAAGATCGAACTCGCCTTCAAGGCCACCATGTCTGACTACAAGACCGTGGCCATCGACAACATCAGCATCGCAAGCCAGCGCGAGCATGACCTTTCGGCAGTCATCGAGGCTCCGGCAAAAGCTGTCACCGGCAAGGGGTGCCCCGTCACCATCGCCGTGACCAACGAGGGGGCCGAGACCTCGGGCGACTATACCGTCACCGTCTACTGCAACGACGAGCCTGTCGGGTCGGTCGAGAGCACGGGCCTGGCACCCGCCGCCATAGAGCGCCTCACATTCACGATGCCGCTGACCGTATTCGACACAGCCGGCACCGTGACCCTCCGCGCCCTGGTGAACTACGACCCCGACGAGAACTTCGACAACAACATAAGCAACAGCGTTGTCACAGCCATCGTGAACGCCAACCACCCGGCACCCGGGGCACTTTCGGGCAGCAGGAATGACGGCGGCATAACCCTGGCATGGCAGGCGCCCGACCTTACCGACGGCCCGCGCATGCAGATCACCGACACTTTCGAGGATTACGGCTCGTTCGCCACCTGGATGGCCGGTGACTGGACATTCGTCGACATGGACAAGGCCGCAGTCGACGGCCCATCGGACTTCGACATACCCAACGTAACGGCCGGACAGCCCGCATCGTTCTTCATCATGGACACTTCGGGCGAGGATTTCACCACCTACGGTTTCAACGCCTACTCGGGCGACAAGGTGCTGGCCGCCGTATTCAACATGCGCGGCATACAGAACGACGACTGGGCCATCTCGCCCCGCCTGTCAGGACAGCCCCAGGCCGTCACCCTGCGCGCCCGCAGTTATTCGGCCAAATACCCCGACTCGTTCGAGATCCTTTACTCAACCACCGACCGCGAACCCTCGTCGTTCACAAGCGTGGCCCGCTATGACGAAATCCCCTCGGCCTGGAAGGAGTATGCCGCCCAGCTCCCCGCCGGAGCGCAGTATCTCGCCCTCAGATACATAAGCAGAGACGCCTTCATACTGATGGTCG